>JAJRVE010000161.1 GCA_024277445.1 Campylobacterales bacterium | reverse complement strand
GCCTCACTAACTGACTATTTCGACGGCCTCATAGCTAGAGAGCTTAACCAAAAGACAAAACTTGGGGCTATCATCGATCCTCTTGCAGACAAGATGCTTGTAATGGCGGCATTTTTAGGACTTATGGTCGACGGCAGCGCTTCAGTCTGGGCGATTTACATCATTATCGTGCGTGAACTCTTCATCACTGGTCTTCGTACGATTGCTGTTCAAGAAGGCATCGACGTTGCCGCTTCGTGGTCAGGTAAGGTTAAAACAGTAGCGCAGATGTTCGCCATCGGCTTTCTAATCATGCACTGGCCTTTTGCCAACGCCCTACTCTGGTTTGCAACATTCTTAACGGTCTACTCAGGTGTTGAGTACCTCTTTCACTTTAGCAAACTCTTTAGTACAGAAGAAGCAAAATAGTGGGTTGGATCGTCTCTTTAGCCGTACTGTCGGCACTTATCTTTTTTCATGAACTAGGTCACTATAGCGCAGCACGTTTCTTCGGTGTCTATGTGGAAGTCTTTAGCATCGGGTTTGGAAAGCGTCTCGCCTCTTTTCGTCTTTGGAACACAGAGTGGCGTATTGCTGCGATACCATTAGGTGGTTACGTCAAGATGAAAGGTCAAGAAGACCTTGATCCGACGGCTATTAGCAGTGACACAGACTCTTACAACGCTAAAGCACCTTGGCAGCGTATTGTTATCTTACTCGCTGGTCCTGCTGCCAACTTTGTCCTAGCCTTTTTCCTCTACCTTGCCATCGGTTTTGGAAACCCTCAAGTTTTAGCACCTGTAGTTGGTGATGTTGTTCAAGACTCCCCTGCTTTTGTTGGTGGACTTGAGACAAACGACACCATTCGTTCGATCAATGGTATTAGCATCAAGACATGGGAAGATATGTCTAAGGTTATCAAAGAGTCAACAGGCCCGCTTAGCATAACAGTAGAGCGTGGAAACTACCTAGAGAACCTCCAAGTAACTCCCGACATCAAAGAGGTTGAGAACATCTTTAAAGAGAAGGTCCAACGTCGTATGGTGGGCATCGGTTCGGCTGGTGTTCCCGTCTCACTTGACCTGAGCTTTAGTGAGACCTTTGTCTATGCCTGGGATGAGACCTATAAAGCCTCAACACTAATCTTTAAAAGTGTCCAAAAACTCATCACGGGCGATGTCCCTGCCAAAGAGTTAGGTGGCGCGATCACTATTGTAAAAATCACCGCTGACGCAAGTGCAAGTGGTTGGATGGCTGTCTTCTTCTTTGCTGCGCTTATCTCAGTAAACTTAGGTGTACTAAACCTTCTGCCTATCCCGGCACTAGACGGTGGACACATCATGTTCAACCTCTACGAGATGATCACAAGACGCGCACCAAGTGAAGCGATCTTAATGAAACTCACCATCGTAGGTTGGGGACTTTTACTAGGACTTATGTCGCTAGGACTTTATAATGATATTAATAGGTTGATGCAGTAACGAAACTACAACTAACTAATCTCGCCCTGATTATCCTTGACAAACTAGGGAAGTGATGTCTCCTTCTTAAAACTTAAAACAACAACACGCATTCACATAAAACCTCCTTTTTAGCGACTTTTCTATATAATCACGGTTATAATAAGAAGGGTACTCCCACTTTATAAGCAATGCAACATATAACTTTTATAATCCTTCTAATGGGGATACCTTTTCATTAAAAAAGAAGATAGGAGAGGTGCCCAGTAATTAATTATGGAGAAGTTTATTATGACTAAAAACGAAATATTAAATGAACTATCTAAAAATAAAAGTTATATAAAACAAAATTTTGAAGTCGAGAAAATAGGCTTGTTTGGTAGTTATGCTAAAGATAAGCAAACACAAGAAAGCGATATAGATATCTATGTAGAGTTTAAGCACAAAACATTTGATAACCTTGCAGGACTTTGGAACTACCTAGAAGAGCTTTACCATAAGAAAATAGACCTTTACCATAAACATAAAAACAATAATCAAGTCATCATATCAAATATACAAAAAGATGTGATTTATGGATAAAGCCAATAATCAAGAATTATTAAAATTTGTCTTGAACAGTATTGCTATGATCAAAAAAAGATTTGTTGGTATTGCCAGTAGTGATGATTTTATGCACAGTGAAGAGGGTATGTAACTTGGATGCGATATCTATGCGACTGCAATCTATAGGTGAAGCATTAAAAAATATAGACAAAAGAGATAGAGCCTTTTTATTGGAAGTTGCCGATAAAATATATTGGAGTAATATCATAAAAACTAGAGAGATAATTACACATCATTACATAGATATAGACTCTGAAACTATTTTTATGATTTGTGATGAAAAGCTAAATGACCTTGAAAACAAGATATCTATTTTAATGGATAAATTAAAAGACAAATAATAATATTAGATGATTACTATTTTTAATATTGGTAACCTTACCCCTCAATTAGAGCTATAACAAAACAGAGTAACTATTTTTAATATTGGTAGCCTGACTCCTAGCATTCAAACCTAATTTTTCGCAAATGGTATAAACTATTTTAAAATGAATACATAGTGTATAATATAGGATTAATAACGCCATAAAAGGGAGAAGCAAATGACAGCATTTAGAGATTTTAAGCGTGTAGCCAACAACAAGGTCGAGATTATATTGCCTAATGAGTTTGAAGATCAAGAAGTAGAAGTTATCGTCATGCCAAAAAATGAAATTCCTGATGATCTTTCTTATTTGACAGAAGAGATCCAAAAAGGTCTTGACTCTGGGATCAGTGAAAAAACACATGAGCAAGTTATGCAAGAGCTAAAAGAGAGATATGCATAAGATCGTTTATTCTCCTCAAGCTATTATTGACTTGGATGAAGCTATCGCTCATATCTATGACAATAGCAGTGCTAATGCAAGGGCATATAGAGTAAGTTATGAAAGAAAAATTGAACTATTACGACATAACCCTGAGATGGGCACAGAATGTCATAACAAACAGATAGATCTTAACTGTCGGGTATTAGTGTTTGAAAGTCACCTTATTATTTATGAAATTGGTGTAGATGACATCTTAATTATTAGGATCTTTCATCAATCTAAAAATTATCAAAAAGAATTTAAAAAATAATTCGCGTAATTCGGTGATAATAGCTGACAGTGTGAAGCAACATTTATCCAAATTAAAAGCGGAAGAGAAGATAAGAAGAGTCGGTAGTACAAAAGCTGGTTTTTGGGAGGTGTTGGATGATTACTGTTTCTAATATTGGTAACCTACTCTCTCAAGCACATCTTTATTGGAAGGAGCGTATGTAATGTCAAACATCACCGATACTTCACAATACAGTGATTTTGTTTCTGGCATAAAACAGAAGATACGTCATGCCAAAAGCAATGTTGTACTTTCTGTTAACAGACAACTGATTAATCTCTATTTTGAGCTTGGAAAAGAGATTGTGACGAAACAAGACGCGCTTGGCTGGGGAAAGTCTGTTGTTGAGAAGATGTCGAAAGATCTGCAAGTTGAGTTTGGAAAACGTAGTGGTTTTTCTTCACAAAATCTGTGGTATATGCGACAATTTTATGATGCTTATAAGAATGAGATAAATCTCCAACAGCTTGTTGGAGAAATTCCTTGGGGTCAAAATATCCTTATATTTAGCAAGTGTAAAGATGTACTTGAACGTGAATATTACATCAAAAATACTATAGAATTTGGTTGGAGTCGCAATGTTTTAACGCATCATATTAAGAGTGACTTATACAAGCGAGACCAAAAGCAGCTAAAACAACATAACTTTCAAAACACTTTATCTACAGAAGCTTCTGAGATGGCTAGTGAGATGATGAGAAGTGAATACAACTTAGCCTTTTTGGGTATTTCCAAAGAGGCTAAAGAGCGTGAGTTGGAAAGCGCTATTATTGAAAACATAAAAAGTTTTCTTCTTGAACTT
>JAJRVE010000160.1 GCA_024277445.1 Campylobacterales bacterium | reverse complement strand
ATGGTACCTTTTCTCTAGGGTTAACTGCTTATATTTCATGCGACTTCTTTCTTTTTGGTCGAATAAAGATTAGCAGATATACTGTTAACCCGCTCTTTCAACCTCTTTCAAAAAAATTGCACTTATGATTAGAATTGGCGTTTCTATAGTTCACATTTAGCTATAACTTTTTATGATTATTCTCTTGCATAACCCTAAATACTTCTGCTTTCTGCTATACTTTACTTAAAAAAGTTGCCTAATCCTATGCGAAAACTTCTACTCAGTCTCTCTTGTTTTGTCTCATTACATGCTGAACAGATGTACCTTTATGAAGTTTCACCTATCATCGGTATAACAGAAAATGGGACTTCTACAGGCTTGCAACGTAGTGTGGCGTATGGCTTAGAGTTTCAGTACAATGATGTTGATTTTTTCATCAAACCTGAACTCACTTACATTTACGCACCTAACATCGGACTACATACGATGGATGAAAAAGTAGATGGACATCTTTTGATGCTTAATGGTGTGTACGATCTTGAATATACCGCGTTATTAACACCTTTTTTAAAAGCAGGTATGGGTTATCAGTCTATCAGTGACAAACCTAACGTCAACACTGATGCCTTTATTGTTGGAGCTGGCGCAGGGTTTAAACTACATGTGCATGATAAGATCTCCATAAAGTTTGAAGCCATCTATACCGTCCAAGATTTTAGTAGTAGCAACATCTTAGCCTTTGGTGGTGTTAACTTTGCCTTTGGCAATGAGGACAACACACCTGCAACATATGTTACAGAAGATAAACAAGATGCTATTGTAGATCATAATACAACGACTACACCTGCTATCGTAGTACCCGAAACCATCTATATCTCAAAAGAAGATCTTAACCTCACACAAAGAGAGACAAGTAATCAAGAGGTCGCACTCAGAGGTACGAACAACCAGTTACAATCACTCACCCTCTTTGTTCCTTACCTCTTCAGAGGCTATACCTTGGATGATGACTCTAAAACAGTATTAAGAAACTATGCCAAAGAGTTACGTGTTCAAAAAAGCAAGATCACGGTTATAGGACACACTGATGCTAAAGGCCGTCGTGCTTTTAATAAGGAACTTTCACTTAAACGTGCTAAAACAGTTAAAGCATTTTTAGTGGAGTATGGTGTTGATGCAGAGCGTATTAGTGTTGAAGGGCGTGGGGAGAGTGACCCTATTGCTGAGAGTAAAAATCCTGCTGCCAATAGACTCAATAAACGTATTGAGATCAAAGTGGATACCAAATAAGATCGCTCTGTTAAAGCATTATAAAAATGCAAACACCAAGTCTGGAAATAAGATTACAAGACCTAAAGCCAAGATCTGTAGTCCTATAAAAGGGATGATACCTTTATAGATCTGCATGGTTGTAATACTCTTTTGTGCAGCGCCTTTAAGAAAGAAGAGTGCCAAACCAAATGGCGGAGTCAAAAAAGAAGCCTGCAGGTTCATTGCGATCAAGACAGCGAACCAAACCGGATCGATCCCGAAGGCATCCATAACAGGAACTAAAATCGGGACGATGATAAACGAGATCTCAATAAAGTCAATGAAAAAGCCCAAGATAAAGATGGCCAACATAGAGACACCGATAAAGACCCAGACATTACCAATATCTTCACTGAAAAACTCTAAGACCATGTCCGTGCCACCAAGCTCATTAAAGACCAAACTAAAGGCTGTCGCCCCAATAAGGATCATAAAGATCATACCACTAAGTTTGACTGTCTCTAACATCGCATAGCGCACCATCGCAAAGTCTAAGGTCTTGTTACTCGCACTTAAAATCAAAGCACCCACCACACCAAAGGCGGCAGACTCAGTCGGCGAAGCAATACCAGCAAAGATGGAACCCAGAACTGCCACCATTAGCAGCAGTGGAGGAACGATAGAGCGTAGTAGTTCAAAGAGAGTGATAGGCTCTATCTCATCGCTTGAAGGTGCCATAGAGGGCTTTAAAAATGAGATGGTGATGATATACGTGATGTATAGTCCTACCAAAAGTATCCCCGGAAGTACTGCACCCATAAACAACTCACCCACACTCACACTCATCACATCACCAAGAATGATCAAGATGATAGAAGGAGGAATAATCTGTCCCAAGGTACCACTCGCCGCAACTGTTCCTGCCGCTAAGCCTTTGTTGTAACCGGCATTAAGCATTAATGGAAGAGCTATCACACTCAGCATCACTACCGAAGCGCTAACAATCCCCGTAGAAGCTGCGAGCAGAGCACCCACTAGCACGACACTAATCGCCAAGCCCCCACGTACACTACGCAACGCACGACTCATTGAGACGAGTAATTTTTCCGCCATCTCTGACTTCTCCATTACAAGACCCATGGCGATAAAGAGTGGTACAGCCATTAAGGTTGCATTACTCATGATGCCAAAGATCCTAAAAGGCAGAAGGTTAAAGACCTCCAAACCAATCTCAGGAATAAAAAAGGCAAACATCAAAGCCACCCCACCAAACACAAAGGCAACCGGGATACCTACAAGTAAAAGAGCTAATGCCGTTAGAAACATTCCCATAGCAATCATTTGAGCCCCTTTAGGTTGACGAACTCTTTATAGACTTCATTAACCGTCTGAACGATCAAGAGTACAAAAGCAAGTGGTAGAAGTGACTTAACAAGAAAACGATATGAGAGTCCACCAGGATCAGAAGAGGCTTCCATCTGTGTAAAACTAATCAGTACAAAGTCAAACCCAACATAGATAATAAGCAAGGAAACGGGAAGAATAAAGAGAAGTGCGCCTATGATGTTGACGATATGACGTACTTTATCAGAATAAGCATCATAGAAGATATCAACACGCACATGTGAAGCACGTTGCAAAGTATAAGCAATACCTAACATAATTACCACATCAAAAAGATGCCACTCTAACTCTTGCAAGGCGATAGAACCTGAATGCAATAGATAACGCACCGTAGCGTCATACACCACCAACAAGATCAAAACAGCTAAAGCCATTGCTGCCAAATAGCCAATCCACTTTATAGATAACTCTAAAAAAGAGAAGGTTGATTTTATCATTGTTTTATCCACTCCCAAATCAATCCATAATATTCATGAAAAGCAATATCACTACCACGAAGCGCATCACCTCTAGGCATATGCAACCACTCTGACTTACCACGCGCATGGTAATCTGTCGGCGCGGCAATGGGGTTAAGACCAAGCTTCTTAAAAATGGCGTAGGCACGTGGCATGTGCGAGGCCGTTGTCACTAAAATAAAAGGCTTCTTACCTACAAGTTTTTGCATCTGTTGCGCCTCTTCTTGGGTATCTTTTGTGGTGTCAAAGGTCACAATATCGGCAGCATCAACACCCAGTGCAAGTGCTAAACGTTTCTGCATCTGCGCATGACTGTTCTGGTCAAACAGTCCACTATAACCTGACAAAACCAGTTTGGCATCTGCTAAATTGTTGTAATGGCGTATCCCCTCACTTAAACGAATAAGTGCAGTAGGATCTACTTCTGTTGTAATGGGAAGAGTAGCATCTGTTTTATGTCCATTACCTAAGACCAACACATAATCCACATCCACAGGGGTATTTAGAAGTGCTGGATATCTCGTTTCAAGAGGCTTTAAAAGGGCACTGCTCACAGGACCATAACTCAATAGTGCTATCCATACAAATGAGAATACAAGCAAAAGTTTAGCGAGTCTGTAACGACTGAGATAAAGAGATAGCAAGCCTAACATAGCAACCATCAGACCGATAGAGAGTGGGTTCATCAACTCCCCAACGATCTTTTTGAGTATAAAGAGTATATCCATTAGATAAAGTTCGGCGCGTCGTTTGCAAAGAGAATAATATCGCCTGCTAGTGTACGTTCACCTAGTACCTTTGTCAACTGACTTTTATCACTTAACATAATCTTTTCACCCACACTTAGGTTCTTGTCAAAAAGATCAGCATTAAGCTGGCCGGTAATAATAGCGATATCACACACCTTGTTAATTGCTTCGATAAGTTCAAGGTTAAGTGCTTCTGTGCTCTCCACAAGACCTGGAGTTACTATGACCTTACGACCACTATGAAGTGAAAGCAAACGAATACCTTCAAGCATCCCATCGATGTTTCCGTTATAACCATCATCTAAGATAATCTTACCACCTGCATCGATACGTTGTAGACGGTGTTCAACACTCTCTAACTTGCTTACACCTGTTACGATCTCTTCACTGCTCATACCTAGAGCATCCGCAACCAAGATTGAAGCTTCAAGGTTGATGGTGTTAAACCCACCCAAAATTTTCGTCTTAAGATGGATCTGCTCATCATGTAGTCGCATCTCAAAAGAGAGTCCATCAAGGGTGGCTTCAACACTGCTAACAGCATCACCAAAGAACTCTACCTTATCATGCTTCTCTTGGGTCACACCATTATGCACAAAAGCTTTTTCAAGACGATCGGACTGAATGATTTCCAGTTTGGTACGCTGTATGTTCTCGATGGTTTTAAAGTACTCAAGATGCTGAGGACCTACTTTACCCACTACGGCGATATGTGGTTGAACAAACTGTGCGATGGTATAGATGTCACCACGCAGACGTGCGCCCGCCTCACAAACATAGACCTCAGTATCATCAGGAAGATCCATGTTGACATCACGCACTAAGCCTGCAATGGTGTTAACACTTCGAGGTGTAGCATAGACCTTGTACTTTGGAGAGAGTAGCTGAGCGATGAAGTTTTTCATGCTTGTCTTGCCGTAACTTCCCGTGACGCAGACGACCTTGAGGTTTTTACGCGCCAACAGCTTCTTATGTGCCTCTTTTTTATACGCCATAAACATATAATTTTCAGCACCTTTACTTCCTAAGTAGGTAAGAAGCAGTGGCAAAAATACAAATGAATAACCATCAAGACCTTTGATCGTGGAGAGCATATCTAAAAAGAAAGTCACCACAAACAGCAAGATCAAAAAGCGTTTGACACGCCAAGTGAAGACTAGCTTTTTATCCAGTCTATAATACCAAGCAGATAGCGCCACAAGATAAAGTCCTAAGATATAGATGAAATAGTCTGGCACAGCATAGTAAAGGATAAATGGAAGAATAAAAAGGCCAAAGTGCCAAAGTGGTTTGTGGTGTTTAAGTACCACACGTTCGATCTTGTAGTCATACCATTGCAGGTTGGTTATGAGGTAAAAACCAAGCGCCATCACAAAGATGAGATTGCTTGAAAAGGCTAGGATATCCATGAAAACGCCTTAGTGTTGAAGTGTTTGAAGAACAGTTGTCTCGATCTCTTTTGCTACAGCGTCTGCTTGTTTCATAAAGAAGTAGTGATCGCCTTCGAAAACAACAAGACGTGCATCACCCATTAGTTCTACCATCTTCTCTGCCGTCCAAAGTGGTGTTGCGGTGTCATCTTTACCCCAACACAGCAGTGCTTTTCCACTGTACTCTTTAAAGGTCTGTGTAAAGTCTTCGTTGACCACGTTTTTAAAGGTCTGGTACATAATCTCTGAGAGTTGTTTCGCATCTTCGGCAACAAACATCGAACGCAGTTTGGTAATACCGGTAAACTTGATCATCTTAAAAAGTGCAATCTTCGCTTTGATCTTCAAAGGTTTCGGCACAGGGATACCTGCACTACCGACCAAGATCAAGATCTGAGGGTTAAGGAGTAGTCCTACCTTACCACCAAACGAATGTCCAAGTACGATGTGGTCTTGGTTTGCATTGATCTGCGCTAAAAAAAGCTCAATGATGTTGGCGTAGTCTTCTGTCACTAAGGCACGATTACACGTACTATTACCAAAGCCAGGAAGATCGATATAAACATGGCGAAAGGCATCCATACTCTCAGAGAAGGCACCTTTCATAAGTTCTTTGTTTGATCCCCAGCCATGTAAAAAGATCATGGTCTTGCTTTTTTCTGGGTTAACAACGTCGTAAGAGATCTGGAATGTTTTGTGTTTGTAAGAGATAGATTTGATTGCCACGGTTATTTGCCTTTTGCTTGATTGATAGAATGAATGTACTGATAGTTGACCTGCGGACGGCGTTGCTGTGGTAGGTTTGCCAAAAGTGTATTGATGACATGCTCAAAATCAGCAAAGAGGTAGTTTGCCATTGAACCAGGGATCGGGTTGATCTCGTTAAGCAGGACTTCACCATCAACCACAAAGAAATCACAACGGATTAACGCCCCTTCAAACATGTTGGTATAGACCTTAGCAAATGCCTTTTCAAGTTCTGCTACAAGCGTTCCTTCGATCTGCGCTTCACTCACTGCTGATGATCGTGAAAAGTCCAGGTACTTTTTATCGAAGTCTAAAAACTCATTTTTCTGAGGCTCTTCCACGATGGAGAAGTGTATCCCTTCATTAGCGCTGTACCCTGCCAAGTTGTACTCTTTAACACCCTCGATAAATGGCTCGATGATGATGTTGTCATCAAACTCAAAGGCTACATCGAGCGCATATTCTATCTGTGAGGTCTCTTTAATGACACTCACACCAATAGAGCTTCCAAGACGTGCAGGCTTGATGATAAACGGCAGTGAAGTCTTGATCTCACAGCGTGCATTAACATTCATACTCTCATATGCGACTGTCTTGACACCAATAGCCTCTGCAAACCATTTGGTATGCATCTTGTCATAACTAAAGACAGAGGCCGTAGGACGAGGACCGATATAGCTGATGTCGTAGAAGTCAAGCAGTGAAGCGATGGTACCATCTTCACCATCTGCACCGTGGATCAGGTTAAGTACCGGCATCTCAAAACGCTCAGAACCAAACATCTTTTTTTGAATAAAGGCACCATTGTCGAGTGAGAGTTGTGGTAGTTTTTTATGCGCACCCGAGGCAAAGGTCTTTGCGATCATATCACTATCGTCTATCTTATAAAAACGATGATCTTGGTCACAGAAAATAAATGTTAATTTGAAATTGTGTAACTTCTCTTTGATTGTAATCGCACTGACGATACTGATCTCATGTTCATAACTTGCACCGCCAAATAGTATTGCTAATTTCAATTGTAACCCCTAAAGTTTTTGTAGTTTTTTCAAAGCTTCTTTCACCAAGCCAGCTGTGTCTGTTGATGAACAGCTACTTAATGCCTTAGAAATATGCTCTTTTTTAAAGCCGAGTGACTCCAAGGCTTGACTCGCTTCACTTGCTGCAGGATTATTCATACTCCCCTGCTCACTCAAGATAGCGTCAAAGCCGTTAAGCTCAACAAGGATGCGTCCTGCACTTTTAGGCCCAATACCCGGTACCTTTTTAAGTCGGTTAATGTCACCAAGTGCGATCACCTCACCAAACTGTGTCGCCGAAAAGGTCGAACAGATCGCCATCCCTACCTTAGGGCCAACACCCGAGATCTTGATAAGACGCTCAAACAGCACCTTCTCACTCTTCTCGATAAAGCCATAAAGTAGTTGTGCATCTTCACGAATAATATGTGAGGTATGTAACTTGACACGCTCGCTGGTAATCGCACCATAGCTCTGAAGCGAAATAAACACTTCGTAGATCATTCCATTGTTATTAACATGGACAAAAGTCGGCTCTTTATGTTCAACCGATCCCTCAATACCTACAATCATTCATACCCTTGATTAACAGTTCAATACAGTGTAGACCATACACTCTATAAAACCGTCTCTTTTTTTAAAGATACATTTTAATCAATTATCGGTTAAAATAACGTAAATAGCGCAGAAGGCACCTCATCAACCATGTTTAAAAACATCTTTACCAACAGTTTTGGCATACTTTTCTCGCGAATCCTAGGTTTTATTCGTGATCTTCTGACTGCCTCAATCCTTGGTGCCAACATCTACAGTGACATCTTTTTTATCGCCTTTAAACTCCCAAACCTCTTTCGCCGTATCTTTGCTGAGGGTGCTTTTACCCAAGTCTTTCTACCCGCCTTCGCCAAGACACGTCACAAAGCTGTTTTTTCCGCCCATATCTTTTTAGTCTTTCTCAGTATTATCTTGTTGATGACACTTTTGGTTAACCTCGTACCAGAGCTCTTTACTAAAGCCCTAGCCGTTGGTTTCACCCCCGAAACCATCGAGATCGCAGCCCCTTTTGTTGCCATCAACTTCTGGTACCTACCGCTTATCTTTGCCATGACTTTTTTAAGTGGGATGTTGCAGTACAAGCACCATTTTGCAACCACTGCCTTTAGTACCGCCCTGCTCAACCTCTCCTTGATAGCAGCACTTCTACTCAGCAAAGATGCTACCCAAAGTGAGACAGTCTACTACCTTAGTTATGGTGTGGTCATCGGTGGTCTCTTACAACTTTTTGCCCATATTATCGCTATTAAGAAGATGGGATTGATGAAACTTGTTTATGGAGGCTTCAAACACCTGCGCCTCAAAAGCTCTCAAATTAAAGCGGAAACCAAAAGTTTTCGTAACAACTTCTTTCCTGCCATGTGGGGAAACTCAACGGCACAGGTCTCTGCCTTTTTAGACACTTTTTTAGCTTCATTTTTAGTGACCGGGAGCATCTCTTACCTCTACTATGCCAACCGCATCTTTCAACTACCCCTCGCTCTCTTTGCTATCGCGACCTCCATCGCACTTTTCCCAAGAGTAGCACGCTATCTACGTAACAAAGATGAAGAGAAGGCCATCCTCTTTTTAGGCAGAGCATTTTGGTTTTTGGCATTCATACTCACTGCAAGTACCATTACGGGCATTATCCTCGCACAAGAGATCACATGGCTTCTCTTTCAGCGTGGCGCCTTCAGTGCAGAGGACACCATCAACACCACTGCGGTCTTACAGATGTACATGGTCGGTCTACTTCCATTTGGTATCCAAAAACTCTTTGCCCTCTGGCTCTACGCCAAAGAGATGCAGATGAAAGCGGCTAAGATTGCCACGCTTTCACTGGGAGTCTATGTCACCTTCGCCCTACTTTTTATACAGCCTTTAGGTGTAGCTGGTCTAGCCCTCGCAAGTACCCTCGGTGGTTTTGTCAGCTTTACCTTTACTATTAAAGCCTTTGGGACGCAGAACTTCTACACAATACTACGTTCAAAGAACATGGTTTATCTTCTCTTTGGTTCAGTTATATTAATCGTAGTATTACTTCTTTTAAAAGGTTTTCTTGCGCCATACATCGCTGCGTAATAGCCCACTTTGTGTTATAATCCCCTACCAATTTAAGTAGGAATACCATCCATGTTCATCTATGACTCTGTACAAAAAACCAAACGCGAATTCATCCCCCTTCAAGAGGGCAAGGTCTCTCTTTATGTCTGTGGTCCAACCGTTTATGATGACGCGCACCTAGGTCATGCCAAAAGTGCCTTGGTCTTTGACCTGCTTCGCCGTGTATTAGAAGCCAATGGACTAAGTGTAACCTACGCAAGAAACATCACCGACATCGACGACAAGATCATCAAGAAAGCGGCGGAACAAGGTGTTGGCATTAACGAGATCACCGACAAATTTACAGAGGCCTACCACAAGGACATGTCCGCACTTGGTATAGAACGCCCTACGTTAGAACCCAAGGCGACTGAGTCCTTAGAAGCGATGTTTGAGCTCATCCAAAAGCTCATAGAGAGTGGTCATGCTTATCAGATAGACAATGGTGACGTCTACTTCGACACACAGAGTGACCAAAAATACCTCAGCATCTCAGGTAACAAGCAAAACGATGACGACAGACAAGAACGTGTTGAGAGTTCAAGTTTTAAAAAGCACCCTGCTGACTTCGCTCTTTGGAAATCAGTCGCAGACAAAAGCATCACGTTTGAGTCACCTTTTGGTGCAGGTCGTCCAGGGTGGCACACCGAGTGTTCTGCGATGATCGAGAAGCACCTCGCCGGTGAAGATGCCTATGCCATCGACATCCATGGAGGTGGAGCAGACCTCCTCTTCCCGCACCACGAAAACGAAGCAGCACAGACACGCTGTTCAAGTAAGCATGAACTGGCTAACTACTGGATGCACAATGGTTTTGTCAACATTGATGGTGAGAAGATGAGCAAGAGTCTCGGTAACAGCTTTTTTATCAAAGATGCACTGAAGGTCTATGATGGTGAGGTCTTGCGTTTTTATCTTTTAAGTACGAACTACCGTGCCAATTTTAACTTCAACGAACAAGATCTACTTGCTTCTAAAAAACGTCTTGACAAACTTTACCGTCTAAAAAAACGTCTTTTTGGTATGAAGATCAGTGACGAAAAGACCGAGATGCAGACCAAGTTACTCGAAGCACTTAGTGATGACCTAAACGTTTCTCTCGGACTTGCCATCATTGACGAAATGATCGCCCACGCCAACGAGACCCTCGATGCCAACCCAAAAGACAAACTCATCAAACGCCAAACGACATCAGACTTAGCCTTCATCGAGAAGATTCTCGGTTTTGGACATCAAAATCCTTTTGAGTATTTCCAGTTTGGACTTGATGCTGAGACAAAAGAGAAGATTGATAGCTTAGTCGAACAACGTAGTGAAGCAAAAAAAGCTAAAGACTTTGAAAAGTCAGATGCCCTTCGTGACGAGATTATGGGCTATGGTGTCAGTATCATGGACACAGCACAGGGAACATTTTGGGAGCGTACAGAGTAATGCTAGGCTTTGAAATCGTCGCTGCTATCAGCGTTATTAGCATTTTCGCTTGGTTTATTATGGCAGCGAAGAACACCGCTCAGAACAACCGCTATATTGTTGAAGAAGAGATAGATGATATAGAAACAAAAGAAGATACCAAATAATTGTCTGATTTGAAAACGTTTAATCTCATCGTCATCGGCAGTGGTGCAGCAGGCATGATCGCTGCTATCACCGCTGCGCGACAAGGAAAGTCGGTCTTACTCCTTGAAAAACTCTCTAAGATCGGAGCTAAACTCAAAGCTACCGGTGGTGGACGCTGTAACCTAACTAACACACTAAGTAACAACGACTTTATGAGCCGATTTGGACGTGAGGGACGTTTTATGACTCCTGCGCTCAATGCCCTCGACCACAAAGCGCTCATCGCTTTTTTTGCAGAGATCGGGGTTGAAGCACACTTCCCAGATGGGTTTCGTGTCTTTCCAAAGACTCACTCCTCGCAGACCATTATCACAGCGCTTGAAGAAGAGATGCTAAAGCTTGGTGTCGAAGTACAATGTTCACAAAAAGTAGAAGAGCTACTTTTTGACGGCGAGAAGGTCACGGGTGTCAAGACCACAAACAGCACCTTTAGTGCAGACAATGTTATCGTAGCCACGGGAGGTCTCGGTTACCCTGTTCTGGGTGCAGAAGGGGATGGTTTTGAGCTCGCCAAACAGGTCGGACATAAGATAACACCCCTTCATCCTGCTATGATGCCTTTAAAAACTGCCGATACTTGGGTAGAAAACTGTCGTGCAGACACCATCGCCAAAGTTGAGATGTTTGTGAACATAAAAAAGTATAAAAAGCTTAAAGCCAAAGGCGACCTCATCTTTACCAAGACTGGCATACGAGGTCCTGTTGTCTTAGACTTCTCACGTGAGATTACTCCACTGCTTAGCAAGTTTGACGAAGTTCCCCTCTTGATGAACCTCACAAAAGGAATGAATGAAGAGCAGATAAGAGCGCATTTTAAAGAAGAGATCTACAAAAACCAAGAGCACACAACTCTCTCTCTTGTTCAAACCCTACTCCCCGAAGCACTCTCATTAGAGCTCTGTAAACTCGCAGAAGCAGAACCAACCATAGGCTTTAACAAACAAAGCGGTATCAGTCGTGACAAGCTCATAAAACTACTCGCATGGACACCCCTTACCATCAATGGACACGATGGTTTCAAGATGGCTATGATCACCCGTGGGGGTGTCACACTCAAAGAGATAGACCCAAACACCATGGCCTCTAAAAAAGTCAAGGGACTCTACTTCTGTGGGGAGGTGATGAACCTT
>JAJRVE010000159.1 GCA_024277445.1 Campylobacterales bacterium | reverse complement strand
GAAAAACAGCCTCGGCACGTTCCGGTAAGAAGGTATAAAAACGACTATCATAGAGATCTTCTTTAGTAATGGTTCCATTACTATCACTGTCCATCTTGTCAAAACGCTCATCGATGAACTCCATATACTCCGCTTTGGTGATGATGCCATCTTCATTGTCGTCAAATTTGTTAAAGAGGTAGCTGTGCATCTGTTCGTCGTTGTAGTGGGGTTTCATCCAGGCACATCCTGAGATCATCAGAAGTGCTAAGGAGGGAAGTAGTAGTTGTTTTAGTGACATTATGACTCTCTTTTTTGAGCTTAGTATAACGAAAGAGAAGAAACATCAGAGAGTACCTCTGATGTTGTGTCTCTAATAAGTTGCTTCACGTCGCACAATGTTAACTGCTTCGACCATATTTTGAAGACTTGGTTTGACTTCATCCCACTTACGGGTTTTAAGTCCGCAGTCTGGGTTGATCCAGAGTTGTTTTTGTGGGAGTACCTCTTGTAAGGCTTTTATCTGTGCGACCATCTCTTCAACACTTGGCACACGCGGTGAGTGGATGTCGTAGATACCTGGGCCAACTTCTTGTTTATAACCAGCTTCTTTAAAGATCTTCAGTAGTCGATTACCGCTACGTGCCGTTTCAATGGTAATGACATCGGCATCCATTGCCTCAATAGTGTGGATGATGTCGTTGAAGTCACTGTAACACATGTGGGTGTGGATCTGCGTTGTAGCCTCTGCCGATGCTACAGAGATCTTGAAACTCTCTAGTGCCCATTTTTCATAATCATTGATCTGCTCGTTGCGAAGAGGATAGCCCTCTTTAAAAGCGGCTTCATCGACTTGAATAATCTTGATACCGGCTTTTTGCAAGTCATCTACTTCATCACTGATCGCGACGGCAATCTGTTTGGCAACTTCATCTCTTGACTTGTCGTCACGCACAAAAGACCAGTTTAAGATGGTCACCGGCCCTGTCAGCATCCCTTTCATATGTTTTTGTGTCTTAGACTGTGCGTAGGCTGACCAGGAGACGGTCATCGCCTTAGGACGGCTTACATCACCAAAGATGAGTGGTGGTTTAACACAGCGGCTTCCATAACTCTGTACCCAGCCGTTTTGTGTAAAGGCAAAGCCTTTTAGCATCTCACCGAAGTACTCGACCATATCATTACGTTCTGGCTCACCATGAACCAAGACATCAAGACCGACAGACTCCTGAAAGGCAACACATTCGTCGATGTACTTTTTCATCACCAACTCATACTGATCTTGAGTGATAGCACCTTTTTTGTAATCACGACGGGTTTGGCGTAGTTCAGGTGTTTGTGGGAAAGAGCCTATGGTTGTGGTAGAGAGATCCTTGTAGCCAAGTGTTTCACGTTGAACTTGGATGCGTTTTGCATAAGGAGTGTCACGCTCAACGATCAATGCCGTAGCAATGCGCTTTTGGACCGCTTCGTCATGAATGGTTTTAGAGTGCTTTCGACTGATGTTCGCTCTGATATTCTGGCTGTAAGCCTCTTGCTCTTTTGGGCTGAGAGGCTCTTTGAAAAACTGTTCGGTGATGAGGTTGACCTCGTCAAGTTTTTCAAGTCCAAAGGCTAGCCATGACTTGATCTCACTCTCAAGTTTCTCTTCATACTTTAGGGTATAAGGGGTGTGTAAAAGCGAGCAAGAGGTTGCTATCGTTATTTTCTCTCTCTCAATATGTTGCGTGATAGTCTCTAAAAACTGGAGTGTTTTCTCGATGTCGTTACGCCAAACATTACGCCCATCAACAACACCTGCGAAAAGCTGTTTAGAACTGATGGCGATCGCATCAAGTGACTCAAGGTTCTTCTCCCCATAGACAAAGTCAAGACCAAGTCCATAAACAGGGGTATGAACAAGTACATTGGTCGCTTCACATGAGTGGTTAAAGTAGGTTGTGACGATGAGCTTGATGTTGTTAGAAACATTGCCCAGTCTATCGTAGGCGATCTTGAGGAGTGAGAGCATCTTCTGCTCCACATCTTTAGTAAAGTAGGGCTCATCAATCTGTACATACTCGACACCAGCCTCATCAAGATGTTTCAGAAGTGTCTCATAGAGTGCAAGCACCTTGTCAAAGTGCTCAAAAGGATCGATATCATCACTTTTAGAGAGTCCAAGATAGGTGATGGGACCGATGAGATTGACCTTGGGATTGCTTACACCGGCAGCCTTCGCCTCTTCAAACTCGCGCAGTACTTTTTCGGTGTTGAGGGCATATGTTGTCGTTGCTGTGAGTTCAGGAACGATGTAGTGGTAGTTGGTGTTAAACCACTTGGTCATCTGCATAGCGGTATGTGTTTTATCTCCACGCGCCATTGCAAAGTAGAGTGCGGTCGGCTCACTGATATCTCTAAATCGTTCAGGGATGGCACCTAAAAGTATGGTTGTGTCTAACATAAGGTCGTAGTATGAGAAGTCATTACAGCTGATGAGCTCGATCCCTGCATCTAACTGGTAGTTCCAGTGACGTTTTTTAAGTTCATCTGCTACTGCTTCGACAGCATCAAAGTCACTCTGACCGCTCCAAAAGCGCTCAAGAGCAAATTTAAGTTCACGTTTCTCTCCGATTCTAGGGAAGCCTAGTACACTGTTTTTTGGCATGGGTATATCCTTTTAGATATTGAGTAGGCTAACGATGTATATCCAATACAATCTATCCGTCATTCCTGCGAAGGCAGGAATCTACGAGTTATTATTGTCCATACAGTTAACCAGTTAAATAGTCCGAAGACCAATAAAGTTGCTTAAAGGTTATAAAAGAGAAAAAGGAGGGTGTGTTCCAGTACGACGATAGCTATAGAAACGGCAGTTACAAGACTTGGTACAGAGAAGTTTTAGGAAGTGAAGTATAAGGCGCGTGAGATGCTTAAAGTAACAGTTACAATGGCAAGGTTTGTCGTTAAGAAGACAAGCGAGGGTGGCAAGGGTCTCATCTGGTGGATCCTCATCAAGCTCACTGCTCTCATCGAAAGTCATGTTAACATGAGCACTTTCGCGTGTTGTCTGTGCATGTAAGGTAGGTGCCACAGCGTGGGCTAAGATAGAGGTCAATGTAAAGTAACGTTTACCAAAGCCTTTAGGACGCATAGGATACCTTTCTTAAAATATGGCGAGATTATAGCATGTTTATTTTGAGGGTCTATTTTTATAGAGGATCAGAAGCAGTAAGAAAAAGGAGACAACCAATATGGCGTAGGGTTCAACATACATAATGCCCATAAAAATAGCGTAGACAAGCCCTAAGATAGTGGCTAGAATGGTAAAAAGTACAAGTGCTGCCAGTAAAAGAACACCACTGCCATACTTTGACTTCTGCTGTTCTATCCATGTCAATAATCTTTTCATGGTGCTATTTTAGCATAGCCTTGAGCAGAGAGATACAGGTTCTATAAATTAAGGTTACGCATAAAGTTACCAGCGATGATAGTTGCACGTTCTTTAAACTGTGCTGACACTTCAGGTGTGTAGATGCCATCAACAACACTGAAAAAGAGAATGAGCCACTGATCAAAAGTCTCTCGTTTTAGACCTTGCAGTCGGGTG
>JAJRVE010000158.1 GCA_024277445.1 Campylobacterales bacterium | reverse complement strand
TCACGCGAAGCCATACTCTCACAAAAACGAAAAGGGCAGATACAGATAGATGCTCATACTCAAGGAGATGAGATTGTTGTTAACATCATCGCACTAATCATCCAAGAGTTTTACATCTCGTGACAGTTGGGCACACTCACACATGAGAAACTTGAAAAAGAGTACACCCGCGCTAACTCTGTACTGCAGTACATGTCAGACACCATTGATGACTTTAGAAGCTTTTTTCAGCATAGCGACGAGAGCGAACTCTTCTCACTTAACGATGCGCTAAACTCCATCAATACCCTTGTCTCTAAAGGTCTTGAACATAACAATATTGAGATGGAGATCGCAGTAGACAACGACTTAGAACTTTATGGCCATAGCAATGAGTTTGTACAGGTACTCCTCAACCTTATTAATAACTCACGCGAAGCCATACTCTCACAAAAACGAAAAGGGCAGATACAGATAGATGCTCATACTCAAGGAGATGAGATTGTTGTTAACATCATCGATAATGGTGGTGGTATTGATGCGAAAGATATGGCGCAGATCTTTGAGCCATACTTCACTACAAAACATCAGACACAGGGAACAGGTCTTGGTCTTTATATGTCACATCAGATTATAGTAAACAATATGCAAGGATCGATTTTGGCTGAGAATAGGGGAGATGGAACCTGTTTTAGCATCACCTTACCAAAAGGCAGAGGCAACACTGAGTTAGCGCAGAGCGCTAAGGATTAATCGTTGTAGAAGTCGCGAAGTGCGCGAATGATAACTGCATTTTTAGAGATGCTCTCTGATTTTGCGTTGTCATCAACTAGCTCATAAAGGTCTAGTGGAAGAGAGATAGAGAAAGTTTTAGTCTCAATCTTCTTCTTTTTAGAGATAAGTGCTGTTACGTTAGTTAAAAGCTCAATGATCTTCTTAGTATCAATAGGCTTTTGGATAAAGCTATTAACACCGATCTCAATAGACTCAGAGATCTTCTGGATGTCATTAGATGCAGAGATCACAATGATGATCTGAGTAGGGTTGATCTCACTGATACGACGTGCAAGTTCAATACCATCCATCTCTGGCATGATGATGTCTACAAAAACGATGTCTGGCGCGTTTTTAGAGTACATCTCAAGTGCTTCTTTACCGTTAAACGCTGAGCTTACATCTGAAAAAAAGTTCTTAAACGTTGAGCTTAAAAGCTCATTCGCTACTTTTTCGTCTTCAACAACCATTGCTGTCATTTTCTTTGTCTGTTCTGTCAATTGAACTAAATCTACATTTGCCATATTTTCTCGCTTTCTTTATGTTAGTTTCCTAACAGTGTTTTTTGTTGTTGTAATTATAAAATGTTATTGTTATTTTTAAACTTAAATAACAATATTTTTTTTTGTGAGTTAAGTTTCTGTTAGATTTTTAGATATATAGTGGCTTGAAGTGCCTAAAATAGGGGTTTGACTTTTTAATAAAAAAGAACATGTTATAAAAAATGATTATACCTAGCTGTTGAACAAAGGCTAGAAAGGCTGAAAAGTAAACAAAATGATTTACTTTTCAGCCTTTTTCACGAAGTTAGTCATACTTTTTAAACTGCTCTAACCACTCAACAGCGTCTTCATTGACACTCTCTTTTTGCTTTAAAAGTGAACCGATAATAGTCTTTAATGTCGCCTCATCCATAAACTCTAAAAGAGCAGGGTTGATCTCCGTTACTGGCACATCATCACCATAACCATTAAGTAGTGTCTCTATGTCGTTGATCAGTTCTTGTTTCGTACTCATTTATACCCTTTGTTCTGTTGGTCCTGTATAGCGTTGACGTGGACGAGCGATCTTCATCTCACTGTCATGTTTTAGTTCTATCCATTGTGTGATCCATCCTACTGTACGTCCGATTACAAAGATATTAGTAAACATATTTTTAGGGATTTTTAGTGCTGTTAAGATCAATCCTGAGTAAAAATCAATGTTAGGATAAAGCTTACGCTCTATGAAGTACGCGTCATTTAAAGCAACTTCTTCAATCCGTCGTGCGATGGCTAAGAGTTCACTATTGACACCCAGTTCACCTTCAAGTTCATCGAGTAAGGCCTTTAAAATACGCGCGCGCGGATCAAAGTTTTTATAGACACGGTGACCAAAGCCCATAAGTTTAAAGTCATCTTCGGGATCTTTTGCCCGCTTAATAAAGTCATCTACATTGTCAATAGAGCCGATGAATTCCAACTGAGCAATAACCGACTCATTAGCACCACCATGAGCTCGTCCCCAAAGGGCGTTAATACCCGCAGAGATAGCAGCATAGGGATGCGCACCTGTTGAGGCGACACCACGCACTGTTGATGTCGAAGCGTTTTGTTCATGATCGGCGTGCAGGGTGAAGATGGTGTCAAGCGCCCGTACTTCTACTTCTGCTATCTCTAGGTTTTCTCCCGGATAAGCACGCATCATATAGAGAAAGTTCTCGGTAAAAGAGCGTTCTATATCAGGATAGATAAAGGGTATGCCTAAAGAACGTCTATATGAGAGCGCGGCAAGGGTAGGGATCTTAGCGATAAGTCGACGTGACATCACTTGGTAGTCACACTCATCTTGCATACTAAGGTGTTCATAGTGAAAAGCCGAAAGTGCTGCCACAGCAGAGGCCATCATAGCCATAGGGTGTGCCTGATCAGGAAACGAGCAGAAGAGGCTTTTTAGCCCTTCATGTACAAAGGCACGTTTGCGTATCTCCATATCAAAGGCTATGAGCTCATCTTGGTGGGGCAGGTGACCCTCTAAAAGTAGAAAACAGGTGTCAAGGTAGCTCTTTTTGTTGGCCAACTCTTCTATAGCGTACCCACGATAACGCAACTCACCCTTCGCCCCATCAATAAAGGTGATGTCAGAGCTACAACTCGCTGTCGAGGTAAACCCTGGATCATAAGTAAACATACCCGTCTCAGCAAACAGGGTGCGTATGTCAACAACATCAGGACCCTTAGTAGGGCTTAAAATAGGGAACTCATACGTTTTAGCGTTGCGGTTGTCTGTTAGTGTTATTGTTGCCATAACATCTCCTTTATGCACGTCTATTGGTATAAACTAACACACTTAGCGTAACAACAGTATGAAAGATGAGAGCTTCACTCAGGAATAAAGGTTTCAGGTAAAACTTGTTTTTATATTTATGGGAGTACTATAAATACAAAGATTATCAGGGAGTGATGATGGCAACAAAATATGAGTATATGGTCTTAACGCTACGTCAACAAGAAGCAGGGTGGATCATAGAGTATATGAATGAGACTTACCCAAGAGAGACTTATATGACAGCGATGCTTGACTATCTTGGTTTAGATGGATGGAAGTTAACTAGTAGCACGCATTTTCACTCAAAAGAGGGTGAAACAGAGAACCTTTACTTTAAACGTGCCTTTACGAAGGTCTCACAAGCACCTAAACTACAAGCACTGATCAACGATATAGATAAACGCTCTAACACCCATTTTGTAGAGACATCACTCAACACAGAAGATGGAGCAGAGGACAAAGACCTTATAAAGCAAAAAGTCCTCAAGCACCTCTATGACTGGTTGAAAAAGCACGATTTTGAGTGGGGAGAACCAGGGAGTGGGGTGAGAGAGAGTCACTACCTTAACAAGATGGAAGATGTCACAGACGATCCTATGTTTGCTAAATATCATGGCGTTAACAAGGTCTCAACACGCATTGACATCGCAAAGTCGTCTGATGACGTTAAGATCGTTCTCACAAGACGGATTAGCGGTCCTTGGGCTAACTACAGTGAAGAGAGCTTCTCATACACCAAAGAAGGACTCCAAGAGATACAGAACAAACTTAGTATGCAGTTCTTTCGTTTAATGAAGTAATCGTGAAGAGACGATAACGTTAG
>JAJRVE010000014.1 GCA_024277445.1 Campylobacterales bacterium | reverse complement strand
TGAGATGAAGAAGGGCATCTTCTCTATGATGAACTACTGGCTTCCACTTGAAGGAAAGATGGCAATGCACTGTTCAGCTAACGTAGGAAAAGATGGCGACACAGCCCTTTTCTTCGGTCTAAGCGGTACAGGTAAAACGACACTTTCTACTGATCCACATCGCGCGCTTATCGGTGATGATGAACATGGTTGGGATGATGAAGGTGTCTTTAACTTTGAGGGTGGATGTTACGCTAAGGTTATCAACCTTGATGAAAGTTCAGAGCCAGAGATCTTTGCTGCGATTCGTAAAAATGCACTTTTAGAAAATGTTGTTTATGATGAAAATGGAAAAGTAGATTATACTGACGGCTCTAAGACAGAGAACACACGTGTCTCTTACCCTATCGAACACATCGAAAACCATAAAGACGATCTGATGGCAGGTCACCCTGAAAAGATCATCTTCCTAACAGCAGATGCTTTCGGAATTTTACCTCCAGTCTCTAAACTGACTAAAGAGCAGGCAATGTACTACTTCTTAAGTGGTTACACGGCTAAAGTTGCGGGTACTGAACGTGGTATTACTGAGCCAGTTGCTACTTTCTCTGCATGTTTTGGTGAAGCATTCTTACCACTTCACCCAACGGCGTATGCAAAACTACTTGGTGAAAAGATCGACAAACATAATGTTGAGGTCTACCTTGTGAACACAGGTTGGACTGGTGGCGCTTATGGTGTTGGTAAACGTATGAGTATTAAAGATACGCGTGACTGTATCAATGCTATCTTAGATGGAAGCATCAATAACTCTGAGTTTGATACGACGAAAACATTTAGACTACATGTTCCTAAAACACTTGGTGACATTAGACCTGAGCTTCTTAACCCACGTAATGCTTGGGCTGACAAGGCAGAGTTTGATGCTAAACGTGACGAACTTGCGGGGATGTTTATTGAGAACTTCAAGAAGTATGAGAGTGAAAACAGCGAGTTTAACTTCTCAGAAGCAGGTCCTAAACTTTAAAAGTTCCAGCTGCGGCGCGATTTGCACTTCAGTTCACCACTTGACGTACCTATGTACGCCTGCGGGATCACTTCAGCACAACTCACACCACATCTGAAACTTTTACATGAACAGTTACTTTTGGCGATATGCTTCGCTGTCGCTAAACTTTCTAGAAAGTTCAAGTAGCCCGTCATCCCTGCGTAGGCAGGGACCAAAGGGAATGCCCTCGGGTGAATCCATGACTTCCAACCTTCCAACAACTTAAGAAACGTCAAAGACAAGCTACGTCACAGTTATTTCCCATTTCCCATTTCCCATTTCCCATTTCCCATTTCCCATTTCCCATTTCCCATTTCCCATTTCCCATTTCCCATCGCAAAGCGATAATAAGTTATAATCCCAAACTTTATTACAATGGATACTTTTTATGGAAGACATGCTCTCAAACTTGGTGACCTATGGGTACATCGGGCTTTTCTTATACTCATTAGGTGGTGGTTTTGTGGCTTTAATGGCGGCGGCTGTTTTGGCATCCCAGGGCAAGATGGATCTGGGTATTGTGATGGGTGTGGCTTTTGTAGCAAACTTTATTGGCGACACACTTCTATTTTACATGGCGCGCTATCATAAAGGCGACATGATGAACTACCTTCGTCAGCATCGCCGGAAACTTGCCCTTTCTCACATCTTGATGAAGCGTCACGGTGCTTGGGTTATCTATATGCAAAAATTTGTTTATGGCATCAAGACTTTGATCCCTCTCGCTATTGGTATTACAAAGTTCCCTTTTGGAAAATTTAGTGTGCATAACTTTATCGCAGCGATTGTTTGGGTGCTTGTAGTTGGGTTTGGAAGTTACCTTGCGGGTAATGTTATTACTGCGGGTTACAATATAGTGGCAGACAAGCCATATTTGGCACCGATTATCTTATTGACTTTTGCAGGTGCTATATGGTTCTATATGTCATGGGCAACAAAAAAACGTTAAAAAAGTTGCAGCTTCGGCGCATCTTGCACTTCAGTTCACCTCTTTTGACTTGGTGGAGGGGGACACGGCGTCCATTTTTCTTAACGCTTTGCTAAAAAACAGAAGTCATGTCCCGCTGCTAGAAGGTTGCAGCTTCAGCACAACCTGCACCAAATCTGCAACTTTTTCCTGTTGAGTTACTTTTGACGATGCGCTTTGCTATCGCTTGGAACCGCTGACTTGTCTGCGGCGCTTGCTCTAAACAAGTTTAGAGTTCCGTTATAGTTAGAGTAGTTTTAGTTCCTCTTCATCTGTTAAATCTGCGTAATCTGTTGACAAAATGCTTTTGCTCTTTCTTAGAGCTTTTTGATCTTCATGATCTCATCACGAAGCCGCGCTGCCTCTTCAAACTCCAAGTTTTTAGCAGCATATTTCATTTTTGCATTTAACTCTACAAGCAGTTTTTTCCGTTCACCTTTTGGCATCTTGTCCGCTTTTTTACTTTTAGCATAAAGATCGCCAACATCATCAACTTTTAGGTCAGTGTCCAAAAGACGCTTAACGGTCGTAGGAGTTATGCCATACTTTTTGTTGTGTGCCATTTGAATCTCTCGGCGTGCAGTTGTTTTGTCCATAGCGCGTTGCATCGAACCAGTAATGCGCTTGGCATAAAGTATGACACGCCCTTCAGAGTTTCTAGCACCCCGACCGATAGTCTGTATGAGGGCTGTTTCGGAACGTAGGAAACCCTCTTTGTCTGCATCTAAGATGGCGACTAGGCTGACTTCTGGAAGGTCAAGCCCCTCACGTAAGAGGTTGATGCCTACTAGAACATCAGAGTCTCCAGCACGAAGCCCACGGATGATCTGGTTGCGTTCTATCACATCGATGTCAGAATGCATGTACTGTATCTTGACACCCTGGTCCGCCATGTACTTGGTGAGACCCTCCGCCATCTTTTTAGTGAGCCCAGTCACAAGTACTCTGTCGCCTTTAGCTACTGTCTTAACGATCTCATCATGTAGATCTTCGACTTGGTTCTCAGAGTCTTTGATGGTGATAGGGGGATCAAGTAGCCCAGTTGGACGGATGATCTGGTCTGCTTTTGCAGCTGATATCTCTAACTCATAAGGGGCAGGTGTAGCTGAAACGAAGAGGTAGTGAGGTGCTTTGTTTATGAATTCATCAAGCTGCAAGGGACGGTTGTCTAAGGCACTCGGTAGACGAAAACCATGGTCAACTAAGACCTCTTTACGACTTCTGTCTCCCGCGTACATTCCTCGAAACTGAGGTAGGGAAACATGTGACTCATCAACAATAATCATATACTTATCATGGTGAAGATCAAAGTAGTCAAGAAGGGTGTAGGGCGCTTCGCCTGGTTTTTTACCGGTAAAGAGGCGAGAGTAGTTCTCGACCCCTTTACACATTCCTGTAGTCTCCAACATCTCCAAGTCAAACTCAGTACGCTGTTTGAGCCGCTGAGCCTCAACAATACGGTTCTCTTTTAGGTAGTAGTCCAAACGCTCATCCAACTCCTCTTCCATCCGTTTTATAGCAACAGAGAGCTTCTCTTGGCCAACAGTGAACTGACTGGTAGCGTAGATGGTGAACTTCTTATGGTCTTCAAGCTTTTTGTTAGCAATAACCTCAAAGGTATAGATGGCCTCGACTTCATCACCAAAAAACTCGATACGGATCGCTTCATCTTGCATGTAAGGAGGATGAATGTCGATGACATCACCGCTCACACGGATATGCCCGCTGTCAAAATAGGTGTCGTTACGAGTATACCCCATATCGATGAGACGAAGGAGTAGCTTTTTCTGCGAGATCTCATCACCGATCTCAATCGCCTGAACCATCTTCTCATACTCTTCAGGGTCACCCAAACCATAGTTAGCCGAAACAGAAGCGATGACGATGACATCATCATAAGAGAGCAGGTTAGCCGTGGCAGAGAGACGCATGCGCTCCAACTCATCATTAATAGCACTGTCTTTCTCTATAAAAAGATCTTGACGTGGTATGTACGCCTCAGGCTGATAGTAGTCATAGTAAGAGATGAAGTACTCAACATGGTTGTTAGGAAAGAAGCCTTTAAACTCAGAGTAGAGTTGTGCCGCAAGGGTCTTGTTGTGGGTCATGATGATAGTCGGCATCTTAGTAGCCTCAATGGTCTTCGCCATCGTATAGGTCTTACCACTCCCAGTCACCCCTTCAAGGGTTTGATAACGGTTCCCTTTTAAGATGCTCTCCGTCAGTGTCTTGATCGCCGTCGGCTGATCACCCGCCGGTTCATACTCTGTTTTTACTCTAAATTCTGCCACTTTTCACCTTTAACGCTATATTGGTCAAATTATCTATCCATCCATTTGAAAATGTCAAGAACTTTTATCTCGTCAGCTTCGACTTTATAGATGATTGTATAACCTTGTGTTATTAAACTTTCTTTGCTGCTAATTTTTTATCTTGTGCAATAGTTGTTAGAATTTGTAATAATGGTTCAGAAAAACTAACTTCGATAGTAAGCTTCAAAACTATAAAGTTTCTATTTTTTTATCCATATCTGCCCAAAATTGGCTGGAGGAAACATAATTTCCACTCTTTTCAGTATTTAAAACTCTTTTTTGTACTTCTTCTTTTGAAGAGACGATGTAGGCTTCTTCTTTCGTATCTTCAACCAAACTTATTTCGTTATCTTGAAATTTATTGATAAAAGATAGGACTTGTGTGTATATAGATTCGTTTACTTGTAGTTTTAATGTATGCATGATGATGTCCTTTTATCAAATATAAGTTTCATGAAGTGATTATAACAAAAAGGTTTAAATGCAATTTAAAACTATTTAATATCATTCATTATGTACTTTATGTTAAAATTATATCAGATTGAAACAATAACAATTAAATTAATGACAATGGGTAAACATGCAAGAAGCAACAACATTAGAAAAACTAAGTCAAAAAGTAGGACATCTTCTACGTAATTATGATGAATTACGTATGGAAAACATGCAGTTAAAAGAAAACATAGAACTCTTAGAGTTAGACCTAACGGCAAAAACTGCTTCAGTCACACAGATGCAAGAAGAACTGGCACAAAAAGATCGTGAGATCGATGAGATTGTGAATAAGATTGAAAGTATCTTAGGGTAAAACTTATGGACAAGTCTATTATTATTAAAATCAAAAAAGCATTATCATCTTTATCTTTGCATGAAGTGATTTTATTTGGTAGTCATGCCAAAGGAAATTCTCATCAGGACAGTGATGTTGATCTTTATGTTGTAACGAATGATGATAGTCTACCTAGAAATTTTACAGAAAAAAATGAAAAATACTTAGTTGTGGCCAGAAAGTTATATGAACTTGAAAAACTTTGGCCCATAGATCTTATCGTGCATACAAAAGCTATGAATAAAAAGTTTAAAGAGATAAATCAAAGCTTTTCAGAAGAGATTTATAACACGGGAACACGAATAGTATGAAGTTTATGACAAACGAATGGTTGAAAGCTGCCAAATATGACATGTTGGCAATAGAGACTATGAAAGAGAATACTCTTTTAACTACTATTATCGCTTTTCATGCACAGCAATGCATAGAGAAGTCCTTCAAAGCTATTTTAGTAGAAAAAAATGAGCGTATTCCAAAGGTTCATGGACTGGTTGCTCTTTATGCAAAAGTATCAGTCGCTTTCGACACTGATTATAATCTTGATATTTTTAAGACTTTTGATGAACTCTATATAGAAGCACGTTATCCAGGTGAGATGGGATTACTTCCAAATGGTGCTCCCTCGCCTGAAGAAGCAAAAGAGTTTGCTAAAATAGCACACGACATCTTTTCTCAAGTGCAGACCATAGTAGGTAGTGATGCTTAAAATGATAAAGTTACATCAAAATGATATTTTACAACTTTTAAGAGAGTTCAAAGTTCCTTATGACGCTAGAGTATTAACGTTTATTGGGTTGCTCAGTGCATATGCTCAAGATAGTAACGATAGATTTATAAAGCATATTAAAAGTGAGATGCTTTATGTCTAAAAAAGTCTCCCTCACCGTTAACGGCAGTCGTTATGACATTCAACTCGATGATGCCTTTGCACATTATCTCATTAAACAGATGCAAAAAGACTTTAATACTGAGGGCAACAATGATGCTAAGACACTGTTGTATGCCTATGTTCGAAAGAATGCGGAGTTGTTTAAGCAAGAAGAAGAGATGGAAAACATCTTGAAGAAGTTGGAGAAATAGTCTTGAAGCGGCGTTATTTTGGCATGATTCATCACCTGACCCTGATGCTAATTCTGCTGTTGACAGTGGGGTGCTCTTCAGAGCATAAGGTGGTTCATACATTGGAGTGTGTTTTGAGTGATGTACATAATGATGAGTTTAATACAACGGTCTCGTTTACAAAAGAAGATGCTATTAAAAATGGTTATAGCTATAGTTTTAAAATCTATGATGATGACACGATGGTGGTGAACGGCATGGATGTTTATAAGAAAGATCCGCGTAACCCACAAACCTATTTTTTGACGATAGAAGAGAAAACCTTACCCCATATGCAGTTTCAGTTCACGAAAGATTTCGATGATGTTATCTTTGTTCTTCAAACGCGAGGAGAGCAGTATGGTTATAAATGTGAAAAGGGAAATCAATAGTTAACAAGTTTCAGCTAACTATAAGAATATTTAATTCATAATAGTTTCAAGGTTGCAAGAGTAACCAAAAATTAAACTCAAGGAGTTCTTATGAAAAGAGCTGGTTTTACTATGATCGAATTGATCTTCGTTATCGTTATTTTAGGTATTTTGGCAGCGGTTGCGCTTCCTAAATTTGCTGGTG
>JAJRVE010000157.1 GCA_024277445.1 Campylobacterales bacterium | reverse complement strand
TGTTTGAAGGGCTAAGGTCTGCTGAACCGCCGATGAAACCTGGAATTGCTCTAGCAATAGCGTTGAGTACTACACCATTCGTACCACGCGTAGCATCTGCTTTTTCAAACGTTGGCCACTGGATGCGAGAGAAGTCAGGATTCATGTAAGCCTCTAGTGCTTCGTTCTGCTCCATCAGTGGTAGTGTCTTAAGTGAGTGTTTCCAAGCACGCTCAGCCAAGTCACCCTCTTCGACAGCACATCTAAAACGCACCATTACATCTTCAGGAACAAAAAACTTCTTCTCAGGATCGAAGCCAGCAGCACGCTTAGCCGCCGCAATGATCTCATCACCAAGTGGTGCACCGTGTGCGTGGTGTGAACCTTCAAGCTCTCCAGCACCTTTAGCGATGATGGTGTTTGCAATGATAAGAACTGGTTTACTCGCTGCCTTAGCCGTAGTCAATGCTGCATCGATCTCGTCATAATTATGCCCATCGATCTCTAACACTTCCCACTCTTGTGCTTCAAAACGCCCACGAATGTTTTCAGAGATACTCAGTTCTGTCGAACCTTCAATCGTAATACGGTTAGAGTCATAAATACAAACAAGATTATCTAGCTTCAAGTGACCTGCAATCGAAGACGCTTCATACGAAAGGCCCTCTTCTAAGTCGCCATCACCACATAGTACGTAAACATTATGATCAATAACCGCTGCCGTGTCAGAGTTTAACTGTGCAGCCATGTGCTTACTTGCCATTGAGAAACCAACCGCATTAGCAACACCCTGACCCAAAGGACCCGTAGTGATCTCTATGCCCGCAGTATGCCCATACTCTGGGTGACCCGGTGTTTTAGAGTCTAACTGACGGAAGTTTTTAAGATCTTCAAGCTCAAGTCCATAACCCCAAAGGTAATAAAGTGAATAGATAAGTCCCGTTGCATGTCCACCAGAGAAAACAAGACGGTCACGGTTCAACCAGTCAGGGTTTTTAGGATTGTGTGAAAGGTGCTCACTTAACACTACGGCGATATCGGCAAGACCCATTGGTGCACCTGGGTGACCTGAGTTTGCGGCTTGAACCATATCGGCTGCTAAAAATCGAATGCTGTCTGCCATCTTTTGGCGCATAATGTTTGACATGTAAATTCCTTATTGTTGTCTGTGTCTATGTAAATAGCTCTTGAGTATTGGTGAAAGTGTACCTTGTAGACTCTCATCAAAACTCAACAATTGTTCTTGAATTTCAGAAGCTAAAACATTAGCCTCATCCATCGCTTTTTCTAAACCAAGCAGTGTCACAAAGCTGTTCTTAGCCTCATCATTGTTGGTCGTTTTTCCTGCTTCTTCATCACTCTGCGTCACATCTAAGATATCATCTTGGATCTGAAAGAGTAGCCCCACCTTAATACCAAAGTCATAAATCTCTTTTTCAAGCTCGTTACGACCTGCGATGATCGCACCCATTTCCAAAGCAGCAGCAATAAGCTTACCCGTTTTGTTGATATGCAAGGTTTTGATCTGCTCAAGTGTCAAAGGTTGGTTTTCAAAATGACAATCAATCGCCTGACCCAAGACCATACCACCGGAACCGCCATTACTCGCCAAAGAGCGAATCAGCTTTATTCGAGTAGCGTCTGAAAAAGGAGCATTGGCAAGGACTTCGAAGGCGTAGGTGTTAAGTGCATCACCCACCAACACCGCGGTTACCTCATCGTAACGTTTATGAAGTGTCTCATGTCCACGACGTAAATCCGCATCATCCATCGCGGGAAGATCATCATGGATAAGGGAGTAGGTGTGTAGAAGTTCAATGGCATATGCTGCGTGGTAAGCACCATCGATAAGGAGTTCATTATAAGCAGAGACAACCGCAAAAAGTAGTGCAGGACGAAAACGTTTACCACCTGCCTCAAGCATGATAGAGAGCGCATCCTCATAGTGAGGGTGGAAGCTCGGTGCAACAGGTTTGTGTCTTGCTATAAACGCTTCGAACTGCTGCATCTCTATCCTAAATTTTTGATACGGAATTTTATCATATTAATAATAAAAATTCATCCCTATCTCAAGGAGCAGTGAGTGGTCAGAAAGTTCTACATTTTGTGTTGTTGGTGTCTCGAGATTATAGTTACCCCAAAGACGGTATTTGTAGTACATACCGAGTTGTAGTTCCGAAGAACCCATCCCTAAACACGTACCACCACCTACGGTAAAGCCAACATTGTTAGCCCATGACTGTGCATAGCCTTGCAGTGGCATCCATCCATAGTCCATTCCTGCTCTAAGGTACGGAGCAGTAGAAGAGCCCTTTGTAGAGTATGTCTTAACAATGTCAAAACCAACACTATAAAGCAGTTGATGTGTTGAGCCTACTTCGTTGCCCGAGTTATTTTTATATCCAAAGATATCCTCATCAACATAATCAAGCCCAAAATAGATGTTAGTACGAAGATCTTCACCACTGTCTATACCTACGTTTAGTTTTCCACCATAGAGGATGGGATTCACATCAACATTAGGCATGGCAGAGTTTTCTTGTTCGATAAAACCATAACCACCTTCAAGTGAAAAGCCCATATAAGGTCTACTGCCTGCAGCATTGAGTGTGGCGGTTACGAAAAAAAGTACGAGTAACGTGGTAAGCTTAAACATAATAATCCTAGATTGTATTGTGATGGTATTATAACGTGCTGAGCTTGAAAAGAAGTGCGACCTACTCAGGAGTAGGTCACAAAAAGAGGTTTTAGATCTCGTCTAAAATATGGTCGATGTTGTTGTCATCGTTCAGAAGAACAACACACGGTTTATAGGTCTCAAGGTCTTTTTCATCATACGTTGCATAGGCAACGATGATAACTTTATCACCTTTATGGACCTTACGTGCAGCAGCACCATTTAGGCAGATGTCACGTTTACCGCGCTCACCT
>JAJRVE010000013.1 GCA_024277445.1 Campylobacterales bacterium | reverse complement strand
AGTCTCTTTGTGGATGATCATGGTGCGGTTAACATTAACCAGTTACGCTCAAAACTTCGTAAGCTCAAGAGCAAACACCCTGAGATCGAACTCTGTGTTGTGGACTACATACAGATTATGAGTGGGGTGGGCAACCAAGACCGTCACCTGCAGGTAAGTGAGATGTCACGTGGTCTTAAGATGCTTGCACGAGAGCTTGAGATGCCGATAGTGGCACTTTCACAGCTTAACCGTGGTCTTGAGTCTCGTAATGACAAACGACCGATGTTGAGTGATATCCGTGAGTCTGGTTCGATTGAGCAGGATGCGGACATTATTATGTTTGTCTATCGTGATGATGTTTATCTCTATAAAGAAGAGAAAGAGCGCGAGAAGGCGGCGAAGGCAGAAGGTAAAGAGTTTACATCGACCTATGTTGAAAAAGAGGAAGAAGATGCTGAGATCATTATTGGTAAGCAACGTAATGGTCCTACGGGGCATGTTAAGTTGCTTTTTCAGAAGAAGTTGACGCGGTTTGTGGAAAAACCTGCTTATAATTCTGTTGAGGTGAGTTATGAGAATGTGGATACGTCGTCGGCAGAGATGAACGTCTCAATGCCAACTATTTAAAAGTTCCAGCTTCGGCACGATTTGCACCGGAGTTCACCTCTCAACGTACCGATGTACGCCTTCGGGTTCACGTCCGGCACAACTCACACCAAATCTGAAACTTTTAATGACGGGAGAACTCTCTTGGGGTGGCTACTTTTCGACGAGCTTACGCCGTCGATGGACGTTGCTAACTTTAAAGCAGTCCAAATTTTCCGTCATTCCTGCGAAGGCAGGAATCCACGACTTTCAACCTTCTAACAGTTTAAGACCCCACTAAGCCAAACAAAGCCACCCTTATTCTCCATTTCCCATTTCCCATTTTCAAATATTTCGTTATAATAAGTTATCTTTAGTTATTGGATTGCTGTGACTCTTATAAAGCCTTCGCTTCTTGTTGGGCGTGAATATTTTTTCTTTTTTATGCTTGCGTTAGTTGTTTTGTTTAGCTCTCTTTTGGTTGAGTATTATCACTATAAGCAGTTGACGAAGTTTGATGATGCGGTGGTTGAGGTCTTGGTCTTGAAGCACTATGATAAATATAAAGAGGGGAAGTCGTATCAGGTATTGAAACTTGCAACAGATGCGGGTGCTAAGTTTTATATTACCACTACAGCGCCGCTTAAAAACCTCGTTGGATACAAGACAACAGTCTGGATAAAAAGTAAGTACATTAGCTTTTATCAATACATGAAAGGGTTTGCTACTAAGGGCGGGGTGCTCACACGTTCTCAGCAGAAGGGTGAGACCTATAGACTAGGAGATAGGCTTCATGAGGTACACTCTGATGAGCATGTTGCAGAGGTGTATGGGGCACTTTTCTTTGCACTGCCCTTGTCTCGTGAGTTGCAAGAGCGGTTTTCGATGTTGGGAGTCTCTCACCTTTTGGCTATTAGTGGGTTTCACTTGGGTGTTTTGAGTTTGATTCTTTTTTCACTTCTACGATGGCCTTACGCGCAACTCCAACAGCACTATTTTCCTTATCGACATGGTAACCGTGATCTCTTTTTAGTTGTTGCACTATTGTTAGGCCTGTACCTTCTTTTTTTGGGAGATGTGGCCTCTCTGCTAAGGGCATATGCGATGTTATTGGTGGGGTATGTCCTGCATGATAGAGGGATGAAGATCGTCTCGATGCAGACACTGGTTATTACGATCGTTTTGCTGTTATTACTTTGGCCTACACTGCTGTTCTCTTTGGGCTTTTGGCTCTCTGTTAGTGGGGTATACTTCATCTTTTTGTATCTACACTATTTTAGTGAGCTGCCAAAACTTATCAGTTTTATAGCCATACCTGTCTGGGTTTACTTGTTGATGACCCCTATAAGTCTGGTCTTGTTTGGGAACTACTCTCTTTACCATCCTCTTTCCATCCTCGGCAGTATACTGTTCACACTCTTTTACCCTTTGGCACTCTTTTTACACCTTATAGGTTGGGGTGAACTGTTAGATGGTGCTTTGCTTGAGCTACTTACGATGGAGTTGGATGGTACGCACGTTAGCATTGCCTACTTTTGGTTGGTTCCGTATGGTGTGTTGGCCTTAGGCGCGGTTAAGTGGCGATGGTGTTTGTCTCTTCTTTCGCTTGTGGCTACTGCTGTATCCGTAACTGCGATTTATCAGGTAGCATAGTCGTAGGCCGTAGACAAAGATAATCCAAGAGAGATAGATCCAAGATAAGAAAAAGATGGAGATAGCAAAAGGACCATAAATAGTACTTGTGGCTTTAGCTAAAAAGATGTAGTGTACAAACGTGAGCTTGGATGTACTCCAAATAAGCGTGGCAATAAAGGCGCTGATAAAAGAGGCCTTGTAGTATACATGCCCATTAGGAGCAAACTTATAGATAAGAAAAAAGAGTCCCCACTCAATTAAAAAAGGTGTGAGGTTTGAGACTTCCATTCCCATATCATAAATGTGTAGGTTGAAATATTCATTGATGCTACTGGTCAGGTAAAATGAGAAGATAAGTCCAATAGGAACAATAATAACAAGTAAGAAGTAGGTGATAATTGTCTTTAATAGTCCTCTATCATTGCGTTTAAAAATAGCATTGACTACATAGGAAAAGTTGATGAAAAAAAGCATTGAGATGACAATAGTGAAACTTAGCGAGATAAAACCTAGTTGTGTCGCGTTAAGAATAAAAGAGTCGATGTATTGGGTAATGACATCTGTATGTACGGGTAGCAGGTGCTCTATCATAAAACTTTTTAGTTGCATATAGTGTTGATCAAAGTGCGTTAGTTTTGGGATGAGTGAAAAAACAATAAAGAAGATAGGGATAACAGTCGAAATGGTATAAAAACTCAGACTTGATGCGTAATAAGTTAACTCATTATCAAAGAGTTTACGTGCGAAAAAGCTAGCATGTCGGTAATAGTGGTGACGCTTCAAACTTTTAATTAGTTGCATAAAGTATTGTAGTTCTTTTTGAATTTGGTTTGGATTAGTATTGGAGTAGATATGGATGTTTTAATCAAGCCTTGAATGACCAGCATTGGAAATCCTAAGGTAGAACCTTAGTCCAATCCCATCTTGTTTGGATTTAAGATGTTGTTAGGGTCAAAAGCTTTTTTGATAGTCTTAAAAAGGTTCATCTCCTCATCTGTAAAGGCCATGGTCATGTAAGGTGCTTTTGCAAGACCGATACCGTGTTCACCACTTAGGGTTCCACCAAGGTCGATCGTCGCCTGAAAGACCTCTTCGATAGCTTTGTAGCCTATCTTGACCTGTTCAGGGTCCTTGCCATCTACCATGACGTTAGTGTGAACATTACCATCACCTGTATGACCAAAGCATGGGATGTTGATGTTGTACTTCTCTGCGATCTTGTCAAACTCTTTAAGAAGTTGAGGGAGAACAGCACGAGGAACGGTGACATCTTCGTTGATCTTTTTACTTCCATAGATCGAGAGCGATTGTGAGGCGCGACGGCGTGCAAACCAGAGGTCTGCCGCTTCTTCTTCATTTTGTGCGATGACAAAACTGTCACAACCATTTTCTCTAAAGACCTTTTCGATCTGTGCAAGTTGGAAGTCCAAGTCACTCTCTAGATTACCATCAACATCGGTGACTAAAATAGCACCAGCTTCAATAGGTAAACCTTTGTTGTAGGTCTGCTCAACAGCGCGAATGGTCTTGTTGTCTAGAAATTCCATAGCGACAGGAGTAACGCCGGAGGCCATAGTTTTATAGACAGCTTCCATAGCAGAGTTAACCGTGTCAAAAATACCCATAGCGGTTTTGGTCATCTTAGGTTTAGAAAGTAGTTTCATCGTGACTTCGGTTGTAACAGCGAGTGTTCCTTCTGAAGCGATCAAGATACCAGCGATGTTGTAACCTGCCACATCTTTGATGGTACGTTTTCCTGCCTTAATGATGTCTCCATTAGGAAGAACAGCGCGAATCGCCATGACGTAATCTTTAGTGATGCCATATTTGGCTGCACGCATACCACCTGCATTTTCATTCACATTTCCACCAATAGTAGAGTAGTTTTGACTTGCTGGATCTGGTGGGTAAAAGAGACCTACCTCTTCCACTGCTTTTTGAAGATCCATGTTGATGACACCAGGTTGAACGATGGCGACCATGTTCTCCATGTCGATCTCTAAGATCTTGTTCATATGCTTTTCAAAGGCGAGGACGATGCCTCCCTTGCTTGGAAGTGCACCCCCAGTAAAGCCTGAACCAGCACCGCGAGGAACAAGGACGATACCGTGCTCGTTACAGTACTTTAAGATAGCACTGACATCATCTTCTGTACGTGGAAACAGAACAGCATCGGGTTCAAAGTGTGCGCGTGTCGCGTCGTATGAGTAGGCGAGTAGGTGGGCTTTGTCGCTATAGACGTTTTCTTTGTCAAGTAGCTTTTCAAAATAGTAAATATGGGCATGATCAATCATGGTTATTCCTCTATGTCAAACTGAGAGATCAGTTCTTTTTCTGGGGTTGTTAAGTTTTTGATGTAATTGTATAGAAGCTTAGATGTAGGGTTGTATTCTACTAAAAGCTCTGTATAGTGAGGGGTGTACTCCTCAAGCTCACGACTCGCTGCACCCCACACCCACCATGAAGTAGAGATCTCTTCTACACGAGAGTAAAAAGGAAGCTTTAGCTCCCCTTCATCTAGTGTGACAGGTGTGACCTGAATGATGGCTAAGGTTTGACAGTCTTGGGTAAATAGTGCCCCATCAACATAGGTGTACAACAAGCCAATCTCAGCGAGGTTACAATAACCCGAGATATCCTCTTGAAAAGGGGTAGGGTGAGCATTGTAAGAGAGATAGGTCGCAAAACTGTCAGGATGGATCCACTCCACACCATGAATGTTTTTGGTGATGATGTGGTAAACACTCTCGCTTGGCGCGATGAGGAGTGCACGAGAGTAACCAAAGGCTAAAATAGCCTCATCACCCACCTGTACTTCCCAATTTCCATTAGGAAGTGAGTTTTGTTTAAGCCCCTCATATTTGGAAAGATGAAGGGTCGCTGTTTTACTTGCGGCATCGAAGTCACTGACATAGGCATCGGCAATAATAACACTGTGATCTTTAGTAAAGTGGCGTACAACAAAACCGTGAACACCTTTTGCGATCTGTTGAACCTCGACGGTGGCACTGCTTTTGTCTTCCGTAATCGACGTGATAGGGAGGTGTAAGGCTCCTGCTGAGAGAAGTAGTGGAAACAAAAGGAGTAATAAAATTTTGGGCACAAAAAGTCCTAGGTGTAATATGTGGGTAATTATATCTCAGCTTTTTTAATATAGGGATATATTGTTGCGCTACTGACGTACTAAAGTTAGCATTTAGTAAGTGAAGTTTCGCTACCCTTACGAAAATTAAATAGGGAGTTTAGATGCGACGAATAATGTTACTTCTCTTGCTCCCTCTCATTTTAAGTGCTGCTAAAGTCGATTATTTACGTTGGGAAAGTGGCATGACCTACTTGAGTTTCTTGTCTAAAAACGATCTTCCTTCACGACCACTCTACTGGAACCTTGATCGTGAAGATCAGATTTTGACGGAGGAGATCTACAGTGGGGTCGGCTATCAGATACTCCGTGATGAAAACAGCACGATAGAACAGGTTCTCATCCCTATCTCTGATGAGCTGCAACTTCATGTCTATAAAGACAATAACAACAGTTATAAGTTCGAAGCTATCCCTGTCATCTATGTCACCAAACATCTTTCCTTTACGACAACAATCCAAAGTAATCCATCCTCTGCTATCTACAAAGCAACCCACTCTAAACGTGCTATGAGTGCCTTTATTAGTGGGTTTAGAAAGTCCATAAATTTTTCACTTCATGTTCAAAAAGATGATCCTATCGTGATGATCTACGATCAGAAGTACCGTTTTGGAAAGCCTTTTTCTATGCCAAGACTACAGTTAGCGAAGATCAGACTTCATGGGAAATGGCATGGTATCTACCTTGGGGCAGATGAGCGTTATTATGATGCTAAAGGGCATGAAGTCGAGGGCTTTTTACTGGGCAACCCTGTTAAGGGGGCACGTATTAGTTCTGGTTTCACACGTCGTAGATGGCATCCTGTCTTACACAAGTACAGAGCACACCTAGGGATAGATTATGCTGCACCACGTGGAACGCCGATCCATGCTGCAGGTGCTGGAACCATTATAGAGTTACGTCGCAGTCGAAGTTATGGTAACCTGACTAAGATTCGTCACGCAGATGGCTACATGACACTCTATGCGCACCAAAAGAAGTTTAGAGCAGGTATGCGTCGTGGTAAACGAGTAAAAAAAGGCGAAGTGATCGGATATGTTGGTACGACAGGTCTTTCGTCAGGACCACACCTGCACTTTGGTCTTTACAAACATAACCGTGCTATTAATCCACGCAGTGTCATTCAAGTGACAACCAAAAAGCTTAAGGGTGCGAAGCGAAAGCAGTTCCAAGAGATCGTGAAACGTTATGACAAAGAGGCTGAAGCTATTTTGGCAGAAAACCGTCAGATAGATAGAGAGAGTGACTTTGACACGGTATGTTATGTCAAACACGATAAGTTTGATACGCAAGGAGAGGGTGATGCAGCAGTACGAAAATGAGATGCAACACGCCCTTGAGCGTTACCTAAATGGGCATGATGATCATGACTTACACGCCTCTGAGGTTGCTTACCTTCTAAAAAAGATTCGTAGTGAAGATAAAGATGCCTTTGTTGAGGCACTTTCACGAATACCTCAAGACGCCCGTGGTGATGTTCTTCTTGAACTGCCTGAAAAACTAAAAGATGAGGCGATTAGCTTCTTCTCCACGAAAGAGTTGGCTGAAGCAGTTGAGGGTCTTGAGTCGGATGATGCGACTGACCTTGTTCAAGATATTGACGAGTTTGATGAAGATAAGTCGGATGCGGTTATTGCGCACCTTGATGATGATGATCGTGAAGAGATCGAGCACCTACTTCACTATGAAGAAGACCAAGCAGGTGCATGGATGCAGACCGAGCTTTTTGATGCCATCTTAGATGAGAAGGTACAGACAGCGATCGATCGTCTGAAACACCTCAAAGAGTCGGATGAACTTGAAAATGTTCATCAAGTTTTCATCGTCAATGAAGAGCGACGTCTAATTGCCACGATTCCACTAGAAGATGTAATCTTGTTCGATTTTGACAAGACCTTTCGCGATCAACTTGATACTAAAGAGTTCCGTAGTGTAGAAGCTTCGGATGACATCGAAGACGTTGCGTCTATGTTTGAGCAGTTTGACCTCTCTGTTTTGCCTGTTGTTGATCGTCAAGGACACTTGGTTGGGCGTATTACCTCCGATGATATCTATGATGTTATCGAAGAGCGTGCAACTGAGCAGATCTATAACCTAGCCGGTGTTAATGATGAAGTAGAACAAGAAGAAGATCTCTTTGGGATCTTTAAAAACCGTGCTTCTTGGCTCTTTATTAACCTTATTACCGCCATCTTGGCTTCTATTGTTATTGGTCTGTTTGACGCTACTTTGGCGGCCTTCATTCCGCTTGCTGTTTTAATGCCTATTGTCGCTTCGATGGGCGGTAATGCTGGAACTCAGACCTTAACGGTTATGGTACGTAAGATGGCACTAGGTGATATTGATGGAGTCAATGCTAAATCTGCCGTTATAAAAGAGATCATTGTCTCACTACTTAATGGCCTGATCTTTGCAGTGTTAATGGGCTTAGTAGCCTTCGTCTGGTTTGACATCCCTGGTCTTGGTTTAGTAATCGCGCTGGCGATGGTGATCAACCTTATTATTGCAGGTGCCTTTGGTTCACTGATCCCACTGCTACTAAAACGTATGGACATTGACCCTGCTGTTGGTTCAACAGTCTTACTTACTACTGCCACGGATGTCTTCGGCTTTTTGAGCTTTTTAGGCTTAGCTTCGCTTATTTTAGTTCCCTAATCTTTTTTCTATACAGGTCATAACCTAGACGACCTAACCTACCTTAGCCCTTTCAATTGTGACAAAATACACAGACACTTCACAGTCATAGAGAGTATGATGTACAGATAGACTTGTTTCCTTAGACAAGTTAGAAGGAGTTGTGATGAAACAATCCATACTGCTCATAGCTATTTTATCTCTGTTCGCACTGCAGTTGGATGCGCGGATCGATAGGTATGATGAAAAGGGGCTAAAGGTCTCTAAGAAGAGCTGTAAAAGCTGTCATGGAAATGCCTACAAAGTGGCCTCCATGAAAAAAGCCTCAGGGTGGAAGAAGTTTTTTAAAGATGATGGGAAGGCGTTTGTAGCTGTGCATCAAGGCATACCTGAAACAGAGAAGATCGTAGCATTAAGTAAGCGAAAAAGTAAGTTTAAACACCTTCAAAGGTTTTTAACACAGAGTGCTTCTGACTCGGGTGTGGTCTCTACTTGTGATGGTAACTTTTGTGGTCGCTAAGATTATAATGTGATATGTACTCTATAAAAAATGTAACACTAACCCCTTGTGAACGCTCAGACTTTGTGAAACTCGAACGTATGCACTACGAACAAGATGGCATCAAAAAGAGCTGGGATGTGGCTCAGGTCCATGACAGTGTTGCCATACTCATCTACCATAAAGAGCGAGATGCTTTTGTCTTGGTCAAGCAGTTTCGCCCTCCTGTCTACCTTAAAAATGGTGATGGTTTTTCGTATGAACTTTGTGCTGGCATAGTCGATAAAGAGATCTCCCTTATTCAGATAGCGCAAGAAGAGATCGAAGAGGAGACAGGCTATGCTGTAAGTTTAAAACGTATTAAAAAGATTACCTCTTTTTACACGGCAGTTGGTTTTGCAGGTGCGAAGCAAGAATTCTATTATGTTGAAGTGAGTGATGAAGACAAGGTGCATGAAGGTGGCGGGATCGATGTGGAGGCGATAGAGGTGATCTATCTTCCTCGCGCTGAAGTAACTTCATTTATTTATGATGAGAGCATCGTTAAAACACCCGGTCTTATGTTCGCCATGAGTTGGTGGAAAACGGACCGCTTGGCTAAAACTGGTAGCTAGCGTTCAGGTAGTAGTAACGTCCCGGCTCATTCATCAACATGACATCACCGCCACCACTCAGTAGTGTGAGGTCTTTGTAGGTGTTTGAGAGCGCATAGGTCTTGTCAAAAACATTGTCAACACCAGCAGCTAAGCCAAAACCATAAGGGAATTTATGGTCAATTTTTAGGTTCATGATACCCCATGAGGCTAGCTCCTGTTCTCCATTGTCTGCATCATAATTTCTCCATGTGTCAGCACCAATAAACTCTACCGTCGCCTTACTCTCTTGATAGTAAAGATAATTAAGCGCTACATTACCTTTTAATGGTGGGATCTCAGCGAGGTCGGTGTCAGTTTGTCCTGTAGTCAGGGTATCTTTTTTGCCACGTTGATAAGCAAGACCAAAGTCACTGTAAAGGGTGTCGAGGAAATAGTAGCTTCCTGTTACTTCAATACCGTAGATTGTTGCATCTATATTTTCAAATGCATTGACAGCTGCACCCATTCCATTGACATTGGATGCGTTATAGTAGATGTAATCTTTTAGCATGCTATAAAATAATTTAGTACGAAGGGTAAGTGAATCATAGTTATTTTGCATTCCTAAGTCTGCTTCATAGTTAGTAGTCTGATCAAGTGTTGGTGATCCTGTCTCATTACCCATGATGCCATAAAAATAGAGTTCACGAGCATCAGGGACACGAGTTGCTTTTCCTACACCACCAAAGATCGTTAAGGTTGGTGTAGTTTCATAAGAGACAAAGATATTACCGTTAAGTGAACTATAATCATTTTCTTGTTGATCGCTGCTTGGGGAGACATTCGTATTGTCATAACGAATGCCATAGTTGATCTCTATAGTATTGATACTTTGTTTTAGTTCACTAAAAATACCAATATTACTTGTATCGACATCATTCATACTTGTATCACTCCATGCAGGATTAACCGTAGTGGCAGGGTCTCCATTGACACTATACTTACCATCCCAGTTTCGGACACTACCGTCAACACCGATTTTTAGTTCAAAGTCACTGCTGATCTCTGTTGTATTAATAACTTTTACCCCTTGGGTCTGAGTCGTTAATTTACTGATTTTTATACCACCCATTGGAAGTGGTTTTGTACTTGATACACGGTACTCTGTAGACATTGGATGCTCGACATCGGATAGGTAGTATTGGAAATCTAGCTTTTTAGAAATGGATCCAATATTTCGGACGATATATTCTGCTGTGTAGATATTGGAATCGTCATACAAGGCATCCATTTTACTTGAAGGGTATAAGATGTCATCACTGCGATTGGCGGTATAGCCAAGACGAAGCTCCTGATGATCAGTGATGTCGATGAACATCTTACCCATCAGCGTCATCTTGGTATACGCATCCATATCACGATACTGATCTTGATACGCTGTACCTCCAAGGGTAGGGTTAGTAATAATATAGTTGTCTACTTGCTCTGAAAAATTATTACCATCACCGTCAAGGTACTGTCCACTCTTCTCACCTGATGCACTTAAAATAAATCGAACAGGCCCTGCGCCACCACTGATATCGGCTGCAGCTTTTTGATAGCCAAAACTACCTGCACCTAGATTGACACTACCATGTAGCTCTTTTGTTGGTTTCTTTGTCTTTACTTTTACTAGGGCACTGAGTGAACCAAAGTTTTCGACATCATAAGGACCTTCAATAATCTCAATACTCTCGATATTATTGGTTAACACATGTGAGATCGCTGGGTCCATACGGTTAGGACAGGCACCATAGATCTTGGCATTATCGATGAGGACATTGATATTGTCTTTTTTTTGACCACGTACGATGATATCGTTAGCTATACCACTACGGCGGACTAGTGAGATGTTAGGTACTTTATGAGAGAGAGCAACGGCAGCATCGGCTGACTTGATCTCTTCACCACTAACATCTTCGAGTGTAGTACTCTCAACCGAAATAGTATCGATCTCAATTGCTGTTGGTTCTGCAGCACTGAGTAGGGTAGTACAAATAAGGGATAGATAGATTGTATTTTTCATTTTTTCTCCATAACTCGTATTAAGTTGCTGGAAGTATAAAAAAAGAGTGTTACATTAGTGTTAATTTTCTCGGAACCCTAAACTTGTTTAGGGCAAATAAAATGGCCGCAGACAAGTCAGCGGTTCCAAATAGTACAAAAAAAGCTATAATTCACACATGAATAAAAATGAAAAAATCAAACGTATCGCTTTAATCTTTTTAGGTGCCCTTGCTTCGGGCTATTTTATGTACAGTGGGTTTACTATTTTGATGAGTGATGAACCGGTTGAGGTGAATGCTTCTAAAGGGATTCAGCTTTTAAAGTGAAAGTATGGTCTTTATGCGCTCTTTCATAATAGGCAGACGTTCGGTAACGACATCCTCTACGATGTAGAGGTCAACACCTTCATAATCGTGCGCAATATAGGTGCGAAGATCGTAACTCCCTTTGATGTCCTCTTTGTCAAAATAAGCTAAAATTCCTAATTCACCATTATGCATAAGCTTATCAAACTGCTCTGCTATGGAGGTAAGATGCATTAAAACAGAAGCGCGACTGTTCTGCTCATCTTCCAATGCCTGATGGATGGAACCATTTTCATGGACTATAGCTTGAATGAAGTTAATTTTCTTGTCGATAGTGTGAATACGGGCTAGGGCTTTAGGACTAAACATATAAAAGCTCTTTTGTGATGTTCTCTTTAAAAGGGGAGTTGCTGTCAAGATCAAAGATGTCACTGTTTCGATGAAATTGCTGGTGGATCAAGGTCTTGAGACGCTCGACATGGTCAAAATATCCATAAGCACCATGCGCTTTATGGTAGTCAGGTGCTTTGGCAATTGCAATATCTATATCGCTATATACATTTTGTTCATTGCGCGCAAAACTGCCAAAGAGTGCTAAGGTAGTGATACCCTCTTTAGAAAATTCTGCTTTTATATCATGAAGAAACAGTAAAATATTTTCCTGTGTTGCGCGCATAAAAATCACCTATAATTAATTCTTTATATTATAGCACTAAATTAACGGGATGGGGAAACTGCATGGTGATGCAGTGGAGTGAGCCATGTTGACGGATTAATACTGAACAGTCTATAGGGATGATTTTTCTGTCTGTAAATGCTTTTTGCAGTGTGTCCAGGGCTTCTCTGTCATGTCTGTCATTGTAGGTGGGAACAAGAACAGCACCATTGATGATGAGGAAGTTAGCGTATGTGGCAGGCAGACGTTCATTATCATAATGGATGGAATCTGTCATGGGTAGTGGGATGAGTCTGAAAGGTTCTTCTTCCAGGTCGGTAAAACTTTGTAACTCCTTCTCCATCTGTGCGAGTGCTTCGTAGTGCTCGTCTGTCTCATCCCTGCATTGAACGTAAGTAATACTCTTACTATCTACAAAACGTGCCAACGTATCGATATGGCTGTCGGTATCATCTCCTGCTAAGTATCCATGCTCAAGCCAAAGCACCTTCTTCGTTCCAAAGTTTTCATGCAAGATGCTTTCTATCTCAAACTTCTGTGTCAACTTAACATTACGGTTTGGGTTGAGCAGGCACTCTTTTGTAGTCAGCAAGATACCTTCACCATTGGACTCGATGGCACCACCCTCAAGGATGAAACGTTGTTTTTTGTAATCAGCCTTGTAGTATGGGGAAAGTTTAGCGGTGAGGGCATTGTCTAAAGTGGCATCAAATTTGTTTCCCCAACCCGTAAAGGTAAAGTCAATAACAGTAGGTTTGGTATTTGTTATAACTGTAATTCCACTGCAGTCTCTCGCCCAAGTGTCATCACTTTCAGCTTGCACAAAAAAGAGGTTTTTTGTTGTAGTGAAGTGGCTCTTAACCCTTGCAATATCATCACAGACAATAAGACATTTTTCAAACCTTGCAATCGCCATCGCAATGGCTATAAAGTTTTCAGAGGCTTCTTGTAGGTAAGGTGCCCAGTCACTTTTTGCATGAGGGAAGATGAGTTGGATGAAAGATTGTTCTTCGAATTCGGCGGGAAGTCTGATTGTTGTGTTGCTTTTTGTCTTGGTGGAGAGGGACACAGCTTTCCTTTTTTCGTTCTACTACAAAAGTAAAGTTATGTCCCCCTGCTGGAAGGCGTATTACTATTCCATTGTACGAAGGTTCTTATTGCTATCTAATATCATTAAAAATCAAAAATCAAAAATTTAAAATCAAAAATCATCATAGCAAGCTATAATTCTGTATGGCAATTATTCAACTTAGCCGTAAGGCATATTTTCATAATCTTGATATTATCGCACAAAAAGTCGGTGATCTCTCTAAAATCGCTGTGGTCTTAAAAGACAATGCCTATGGGCATGGACTCATAGAGATGGCAAAGCTAGCACACGAGTATGGTGTTAAAGATGCTGTAGTGCATAACATCGCCGAAGCTGAGATGATCAAAGCATATTTTGAGCGTATTTTGATATTGGGTGGTCATAGCTATAAAGTTGATCCACAATACTTCTATGTTATCAACGGACTCTCTCAGATAGCCTTGATGCCAGAGGGACTTCAAGTCGAGCTCAAAGTGGATACCGGTATGCACCGTAATGGTGTGGCTATGGATGAGGTCGAAGAAGCACTTCATGCACTGAGCGAACGAGGATTAATCCTTAAAGGGGTGATGACACACAACCGTAGTGCAGACACCCTCAGTTCAGAGTGGTTTTGGCAGAGAGAAAACTTTAAAATAGTAAAAGAGCAGGTCTTATCTTTACAAGATAAATTCGGCTTTGAAGGACCTCGTTTTCACTCTGCAAACTCAGCATCAACCTTTCGTTTTCAAAATTTTGATGAAGACCTTGTACGTGTAGGAATTGCGGCGTATGGCTGTTTAGAGATGGATAAGGGTTTAGAACAACCTGACCTAAAACCTGTCTTGTCTCTACATGCTCAGAAGATAGCAACGCGCACCTTAGAAAAAGGTCAACATGTTGGCTATAACGCTACCTTTAGAGCGCAAGAGAGAATGACTGTCTCAAGCTACGACCTTGGTTATGCAGATGGATTACTTCGCAGTGCTTCAAATCAATACAAAACACCAGAAGGCGAACAATTACTCGGACGTGTTTCAATGGATAATAGTTCATTTACAGGGGATCGAGAAGCGTTAGTTGTTTTTGAAAATGTCAATGACTATGCAAAAGTAGCTGGAACTATTGGTTATGAGGTTCTGACAGCTCTTCACCCTGAAATAAAACGCGTTGTAGTTTAGTTTGAAAGTGCAAACTTGTTTGCACTAGCTGTAAACAAGTTTACAGTTCCGAAGGGCTATTTATATCGTCGTACCATCCAATAGCGTTTTTTCCAATATGGATCATTAATATTAGAGATAATAATCCCCTTACTTGAAGAAGCATGAATAAAGTCACCATGTTGGAGATAGATACCAACATGTCGTGAGTTATACCCCGTCTTAAAAAAGACCAAATCACTAGTCTTGATATTAGCACGTGAGACTTTTTTACCTGCCAATACTTGTTGTTTTGTTGTTCTAGGTATTTTCATGCCAAATAGGTCAAAGTACGCACGTTGAACAAAGGCAGAACAGTCTATGCCATCTGAACCAAAACCACCAAACTTGTAGGGGGTTTGGTGCCACTTATTGTGGTAAGGGTAGAGCTTGTCTAGATCGTTGTAGTTGATCTGCTCTTTGTTGGACTTGGAAGAGAAATTTGTTTTATAGGTACTTGATGATTTGGAGGTACGTGTTGAGCATCCTGTGAAGAGTATGAGCGCAATAAAAACAAGTAATAGACGCATCTTAACTACTGATTTTGACAATAGCCTGCGGATAGATAACCCCGTCAAGCCCATCACGTATCTTCGCCTCAAGGTCACCCTCTTTTTGAAGACGACAGAGGATCTTAGCGTCAAAAAGGTAGTTCTCGGCAACAGCTTGTGCCTCGATAGCAAACTCTCCTTGAACGATGATGTAACGTGCTCCGAGGTTATGAGCAAAGACAAGTTCACTGAGTGTCTCGACTTCAAGTGCAAAAGAAAGATTGTTGTTTCGCATGGCTTGGATGAGTTCAAGGCTCTCTTCATTAAAGATGACCATAAGGGTACTGTTAGGTGGGGTTAGCTCGATCTCACTGTACTCATAGATGTGATAAAAAGGCGTGAAATCAACATAAGGGTGACCAAAAAGAAGCATGACTCTCTCCTACGCTTTGTCGCGACATTCAGTCGAGCAGTAAAACTTTTTTGACACGACGATCGCTTCGCTGGTTGTGATGTAGGTGTTACAGACCTCACATGCAACCATGGTCTCATCATCACTCTCTTTTTTCTTTTTTTCGTGACGCTCTTTGGTCAAAGGGGTGCTTTTTTTAATAAAGAAGAAGTAGACAGCGCCAATAACGCCAATAACAAGAAGTAGTTTGATTAACATAGTGTCTCCTTAGACGTCGATAATGAGGTAGTGGCGGTTTTGTGTTTGGATGATCTGGTGTTTTAGTGAAGCATCAACCTCTTCAAAAACTCGTTCACCTTTGTAAAAAAGAAGTTTACTTCCTTCACTGATAAAGGGCTGACTAAGTTGCATTAACATCTTTGTATCCGTAACAGCGCGTGATGTTACTAGTTCGATAGGTTGAGGCGCTAACTCCTCCACACGGCAGTTTGCTACCGTGACGTTTTCAAGTTTGAGGTCCGCTTTAATAAACTGTAAAAAGCTGGCACGCTTTTGAAGTGGTTCACATAAGATGACTTGGGTGTCGGGGAGTGCAAAGGCTAAGATCATGCCTGGAAAGCCTGCGCCGGTTCCTATGTCAAGGATGTTTTTGACCTTTGGTAAAAAAGAGACAGGGAAAACTGCATCGTAGATGAACTTGTCCATCAACTCCTCTTTTTTAGCACCTGTCAGGTTGTGGATCTTATTCCACTTTTTGAGATGCTCTTTATACTGTGTGACATAGGTGAAAAACTGCTCATCAAGGGTAATGTTGTCTTTTAATAGTTCTGCTTTGATATTCATGTCAGACTCTAAAATGCGCCAAATTTATAGTTCAATCCGACATAAGCAGCACCGGCATTAAAGTCTGAATCTTTGTTGCTATAAGTCCAGTAATGACGATAAGCAAGTTCGATCTCAAAGTCTGCGGGCAACATAAAAACAAGTCCTGTTTGCAGACCCCCTAAAAAGGCAGAAGTAGAAGAGCTATTAACATCTGCAAATGATGCTCCCAAACGGACACCAAAAAAGAACTTAGCCGTTGACTTAGCAACCACTTTAAACTCGTTACTAATGCCTTCTAATGCGAGATAAGGACTCTGTGTCTTTGAAATGTCACTTCCAATATCGTTAGCAAAAGTATAACCGAGGTAGATACGTGAGTTTTTATCACGTAGACCTATCTTCGCACCATACTCTGGTCCAAAGGCATAGCTACTGTTGAGTTCACTGTTGGAGAGTGAAGCACCTGTCACGCCACCATCAAGACCGACAAACCACTCTGAGTTTTCAGCAAAAAGAGAGAAGGGGAGAAGGAGAAGAAAAATAGTTGTAAAAATTTTCATAAAATAATTAGCCTTGATTGTATTTGTTTATAATATAACATTAGCGCTTAGAGACTACAGTAAGTGTCCCATCTCGTCTTTTTTAACTTTGAGATAGCCTTCATTATGTTCATTTGAATCAATAATAATAGGTAGACGCTCAACGATCTCTATCTCATCAAGAGAGTTGATCTTGTTAGGATTGTTGGTCAGTAACCGAATCTTTTTGACATTAAAGTGCTCTAAGATAGTCGTGACGATCTCATACGTTCGCTCATCTGCAGCAAAGCCAAGTTGATGGTTCGCCTCGATAGTGTTAAAACCTTGATCTTGAAGTGCGTAGGCATTGATCTTGTTAAGCAGACCGATGTTGCGTCCCTCTTGACGAAGATAGATGACCATGCCACCCTCTTTTTCAATGCTCTTGAGTGCAAAAGCAAGTTGGTCACCACAGTCGCATTTTAGACTGCCAAGAGCATCCCCTGTCAGGCACTCGGAATGGACTCTGACGATGGGTGCTTCAGCGCTGCTCTCTTTGTAGACAACAAGATGTTCTTTGTGTCCTTCTTGAAAGGCTTTCACCTTGAATGTGCCAAATCGTGAAGGAAGGTTGGCAACATCTGATATTTTTATATTCATATTAGTTATTCTACTTAATTTTAATGATCTAATCGTTACTATATGTACAATAGAATTATACATAAATATTATCACTTAAACGCCTCATGCAGATTTTATCTGTGTTTTAGAGGTAAAAAAGGTCTAAAACATGTTCCAACGCTTTCGTAGAAACCGTCTAAATCCTCATCTTCGTGCCCTTGTTCGTGAGACACATGTCTCTACTGATGACTTCATCTATCCGCTTTTTGTGCGTCCTGGTAAAAACATCAAGACAGAAGTCTCTTCTATGCCGGGTGTTTTTCAGATGAGTATTGATGAGGCGATTAAAGAGTGTGATGAACTTAAAACACTTGGTCTTAACTCCATCATCCTTTTTGGTATTCCTGAGGTAAAAGACTCAGTTGGTTCTGACGCACTATGTGAGCATGGCATCATCGCTGAAGCAGTACGTGCAATTAAAAAAGCACACCCTGATATGTTTGTGGTGACGGATCTCTGTTTTTGTGAATACACAGACCATGGACACTGTGGGATCATCGATCATGTCCATGAGACCGTTGATAATGATGCAACACTTGAGATCTCAGGTAAACAAGCCTTAGTCCATGCCAAAGCAGGCGCAGATATGATCGCACCTTCGGGCATGATGGATGGGATCATTGAGACCTTACGCACAGCACTTGATGAAGGCGGTTATGAGAACCTGCCAATCATGAGTTACTCTACGAAGTTTTCGAGCGGTTATTATGGACCATTTAGAGATGTAGCGGAGTCTACCCCTTCGTTTGGTGACAGAGGTTCATACCAGATGGACCCGGCTAACCGTCGTGAAGCGATCAACGAAAGCATCGCAGACGAAGTTCAGGGCGCTGACATCTTGATGGTAAAACCTGCCCTTGCATACTTAGACATCATTCGTGATGTTAAAGAAAACACCAACTTACCACTTGCTATCTATAACGTTAGTGGTGAGTACGCTATGTTGAAATATGCAGGTGAAAAAGGGCTGATCGATTATGACCGTGTTTTGATGGAGACTATGATCGCCTTCAAGCGCGCGGGAGCAGATATAATTATCTCTTACCACGCTAAAGAAGTAGCAAAGCTTTTAGGATAATCAGTACGGATGCGTAACTCTATTCTCTACTTTCTAAGCCGTTTCAGTGTTAAGTTTAAGGTCGGTGTACTGATCTTGTTCTTGCTAGCAGGTATTGTTTTTTGGAACCTCTCTTACATATCAACAAACTACAGTGCCTATGAAACGAAAGTGGCTAACAGCGCCTCCTTAGAAAAAGTACGTAAGATAGAAGATCTTATTACCGCTTTTCAAAACGAACGTCGCGCAGCACTTAACTACCTTTATCTTGATCACAATGCCGAGATATATGAAGAAGTAAGTGGTTTTACAGACACCAAGCTTGAGGATATCGAGCTGTTGTTAAAGCAGTGTCGCTTTAGTAAAAAACGGGTGATCATCCAAAAGAGCTTAGATGAGTTTAGCATGGTAAGAGAAGAGCTTATCCATGGAAAACTTAGTGGTATTGAGGTCATCAGAAACTATACCGATGGGGTGATTAAACATCTCATAGACATTGTAGCTAGCATCTCTCAGCGTAATAGTACGGATGGTTTTAGTGCTTATCTTGATATCTTGACCGCTGTCGAGTACAGCGCGTTAGAAGCTGACTTGACGATGGCGGTGATGGGTGATGGCTTACCTACGGTCGATTTTTATGAGGTTATTGCGCTTCAAGGTGGTAAAGCACAGAGTGAACTGGACAGTTTTAAACGGATTGCCGATCATCTTGCTATCAAAAAACTGCATGCAAACTACCGTAATGGTGACTTCGTCGAGATGAACATCCAAAAAGAGAACTTTAAAAACTATGTTTTTAAGATCAAGGGTGAGCCTTTTGATATTAAGGCCTGGGGTTACTCGACATGGACCTATATCCAAAATTTACGTCTCATCTCAGACTTTGAGTTTGACCTTCTCTCTTCACAGTTAAGCAGTGAGAGAGAACGCTACCTTTCACGTGTCTATAAAGATCTTGTACTCTTGATCGTACCTATCTTAGTCGTGGCACTCATCGCGTATCTTGTCTTTTTAGACATTAATATATCACTGCGTACGATGTTGGACTTTTTAAGTGGGCGTCGTTCTGATGCTACTAAAAAAGATCGTCTTTTACTCTTAAAGTCGCCAAGTGAACTCGGTCAGGTCTATCGTAAGCTTTTTGCCTTTAACACGAAGATCAACAAGCAGTTTAAGATCATCCGTGAGAACTATGAACTCGACACACTGACAGCTCTTCCAAACCGTGTTAAATTGCTTAATGTACTTGAAAAAGCCTTGCAAGAGAAGCGAAAGTTTACATTGATCTATATCGATATCTATAACTTTTCCATGATTAATGACTCCTTTGGGCAGAGTGTTGGCGACCTTTATCTTAAAGAGACAGCAGAGATACTCAAGAAAATCGTAAAAGATATCGCCCTAGATCCGATGATGAAGTTACAAGTCTATCGTATGGGTTCTGATGAGTTTGTCATTGTCTGTGGAAACCAGCAATACATTTCAGGTGTTGTTGAGTCGTTAACAGACACCTACATCGTAAAGTCAAACGATATTGATATGCCTTTGAGTTTTAACTTCGGCTTAGCTCATAGTTCAGAGACATCCACACGAAGTTCACTGCTAACACAGGCCGAATTAGCGGTTAAAGATGCGGTTGACCACCAACAACGTTACAGTGTCTATACCGGAGATGACTCATATAAAGTGATCTATCAGACTAACCTCGAGTGGGTCAAGCGGATCAATAGTGCCTTTACTCATAACCTTTTTGAAGCACATTTTCAGCCCATCGTCTCTACTGATGACGGGAAGTGTTCGAAGTTTGAAGTGTTGATACGTCTACGTGAAGATGAAGGTGGCGAGGTGATCTCACCTTTTGAGTTTTTACCGGTCTTACAGAAGATGGGACTTGAAAAACGGCTAACCAAGGTGATCATTGATCAGAGTTTTGAGTTGATGAAGCGATGCGACAAAGATATCTCTATTAACATGACCCGTGACGACCTTGATGATGATATGGTGCGTTACTTGGAGACAAGTCTCTATCTTCATGAGATCAAAGCATCAAGTATCTCAATAGAGCTTGTGGAAACAGAAGAACTTCTACAAGAGCGTTACATTAAGATTATTCATGCTATTAAAGCACTCGGGTGTAAGATCTCCATAGATGATTTTGGAACGGGCTACTCAAATTTTGCTTATCTGACACAGATACGACCGGATTATCTGAAAATTGATGGATCTTTGATAAAAGATATTGATGTTAATGTTGAAAATCGTAATATTGTAAAAGGTATTGTAGATTTAGCACGTTCACTCGACATCATGTTAATAGCAGAGTTTGTAAGTCGAGAAGAGATATATACTATTATTAAAGAATTAGGGATTGATTATGCGCAAGGTTTTTACTTCGGTAAAGCCGAGAGTTGTGATGTAATTAGCCAAAAAGGAAGCAAGTCGTGAGACATTTTTTAACACTTAAAGATTATACAAAAGAGGAGATCTTAGCGATCGTTGCTCTGGGTTTAGAGATCAAAAAAGAGCTTAAAAGTGGTGAACTGAAACCATACATGCCTAACCAGACCTTAGCCATGATTTTTGAGAAGAGTTCTACACGTACACGTGTAAGCTTTGAGACAGGTATCTTTCAGCTAGGTGGTTATGGACTTTTTCTCTCCAACCGTGACATCCACTTGGGTCGTGGCGAGCCGGTTAAAGATACGGCGCGTGTTATCTCTTCGATGTGTGACATGGTGATGATCCGTACCTTTGCACACTCAATGTTAGAAGAGTTTGCTGAGTACTCAAAAGTACCAGTGATCAACGGTTTAACAGACTCCTACCACCCCATACAACTTCTAGCAGATTACATGACGATGATAGAGTGTAACAAAAGTGAGAACATTGTGGCCGCTTACATTGGTGATGGAAACAACATGACACACTCATGGATGTTCTTGGCAGCCAAACTTGGGTTTGAACTACGTGTTGCTACCCCACACAACTATGAAGTCGATCCAGCAGTACGTGCAGAAGCAGAAGCGATAGCAAAAGAGAGTGGTGCAAAGCTCATCTTTACCAACTCACCACATGAAGCGGTAGCAGGTGCAACGGTTGTGACAACAGATACTTGGGCCTCTATGGGTCAAGAAGATGAGAAAGAAGAACGCATTACAGCCTTTGGCGGGTTTATTGTGGATGAGGCTTTGATGGCTGAGGCAGACAAAGATGCTATCTTCTTACACTGTCTTCCTGCCTATCGTGGTCAAGAGGTAAGTGAAGCCGTTCTAGAAGGTAAACAGAGCTATGTGTTTGAAGAGGCGGAAAATCGTCTTCATGCGCAAAAAGGGCTAATGGTCTGGTTAGATAGACAGCGTTAATAGCTATTACTGTTACATTTTTAAGATTAGAACAGACTTTGGTGCAGGTGAGATTATTGTTGATATTACCTACATGTCAGGTAGTACGGTTTTAGAGAAGAAGGTCTACTCTTTAAGCCAACACTACACCGACAAACGTGGTAAGATTACCATCTCTCACTTGGCTGTTAAAGCGACAGAAGATATGTCTATCCCTGCTAATAGTGAGCGTAGTTTTAGTGCTAGTATCCCTCAGGGTGCGTGTAATGCTATTGTGAGTGTTTCGTATCGCTTGGTTAACAATGAAGTGAGAAAACTGTTGAAGTTAAAAGAGAAGCAGTGGAGCGAGAAGAAGTTTATTACTAAAGCGAATATTCGCTTTTAAAGGGAGTTTATTCCCTTATCCACGCATCTGCATTGTGATGTGAAAGTTCTCACCTTCTTGGCGAACATTGAACTGGTGTTTACCACAAAAGTCATCATTCATCTTCTGCGCTAGACCATTCGCTGCGATGAGTGCATCATCTCTATCTTAGAAACTAGCCTCTAACTCCATGTTCGCGCGGCGAATACAGCCACATTGACCCTCAATTATTACTTTATGCATTTTAATCCTTGTTTGATAATTTAATGCGGAAGTATAGTAGAGGGGTTTTAAAGGAAGTTAAGGAGTTGAAACTCCTTAAGAAGATTAAGGCTACCTCTTTTGTGTTGAGGATAACTAGGGTTAGAGGTGCCTGAAGCTTAGTACTGTATACCGGTAGCGCTACGTACTTTTTCGATGACAGGCAGTGCTACTTCACGGGCTTTGTTGGCACCAAAGGCTAAGATCTCACGAACTTCATCTTGATTGTTCTCAAAGTATTCACGTTTTTCACGGTAGGGACGGAAGTACTCCCAGACAACATCATGTAGGTAAAGCTTAAAGTGACCATGCCCTTCGCCACCACGTTCGTAACGTGCTTGTAGCTCTTTTGCCTCATCGGCATTTAAAAAGAGTTTAGCAATGTTATAGACGTGACACCCTTCCCTCTCTTTTGGATCTTCGAGAGGTACTGCTGCGGTTACGATCTTTTTGATCACTTTTTGCT
>JAJRVE010000156.1 GCA_024277445.1 Campylobacterales bacterium | reverse complement strand
TGGGGTGGACTTCCTGCTAAAGATGCAGCATATTTGCCACTTCCTAAGAAAGGTATTAAAGGGACTGAGTGTTCAAGTGTTACCTTTGACACACCACCAATCAAGTATGATAAAAGTGGGTTTTGGTCTATCACTACTTATAACAAAGAGGGGTGGCTTGCCTTTGACAAAGCAGCGATCTTTAACAAAGATGTGAAGAAAAATGCAGATGGTACGGTTACTGTCCGCTTTAACTGTCCTTCTCAAGCTAACAACCTACAAGCCGTTGATGGTTTCTCAGCAGTACTTCGTATGTATATGCCAAAAAGTGTCAAAGAGATTAATAAGTTTATTGAAAATGGTCGTAAAAAGTATGCTATCACTCCAGTAAAGTAAACGTACTAATATGCTTAAATACCTTATTATTCTACTTATGTCGCTTGCACTGCATGCACAAAGTGATTATAAACAAGAGATTAATCACCTCTTGTCTTTTGTGAAAAATACGCCATGTGTCTACATTAGAAATGGTGATGCTCATAGTGGCGAAGAAGCAGTCAAACATATCCAAAGAAAGTATGACTACTACAAAGACGACATCGCCTCTGCTGAAGATTTCATTCGTTTAAGTGCTACTAAGAGTACAATGTCTGGAAGTAAGTATTACGTACAATGTGGCAACAAACCAAAAATAGAAAGTTCTCGTTGGCTTTTGGCTGAGTTACAACACTATAGAAACACGCATGACTAGATTCAAATACACACTACTATTAAGTGTGCTTATGTTGTTTTCAGCATGTAGCTCAAGGCATGTTTCCATAGGCGAAGATAGAGAAGTCGTTTTGTCAAAGAAGAGTTCAGACGCTCTGTACAAATACGCTAAAGAAGATCCACGCACTATGGGTGGTAAGTCTGGGTTTTACCCCTTACCAAACCATCTTGACTCCTTAGCGGCTAGAATTATATTAGCGCAAAAAGCGACCAAAAGCATACAGCTCCAATACTATACCTACTACTCTGACACAGCAGGAAGCTTACTCATGAATGAGTTAATAAAAGCTGCCGATAGAGGGGTGAAAGTAGATATACTGATAGATGATATGGAGATTAGTGAATTAGACGATGACATAGCCTCTCTGGACTCACACAAAAACATTAATTTTTATACGTTTAATCCAACAAACACTCGAAAATCACTTCACTATGTTGAGATAGGACTCTATGCCAATACCCTTGGTAAAAGAATGCATAACAAGGCTTTTATCGTCGATAATTCTATGGCTGTTTTTGGCGGTAGAAACATAGGTGATAGCTATTTTGGTTTAGATGAAAAGACCTACTTTATAGACAATGATATGTTGGTCGTCGGTGAATTTGTAAATCGCTTAACCAACGAATTTGAGTATTACTTAGCCAGTAAGTTTAGTGTTCCCTTTAAAAACATACTAAAAACTGATAGTCTAAAAATGCGTGTTGATAACAAAGCGTTTGATAAGCGTTTAGAAAAAAAAGAATTTTCTGACTTAGAAAAAGCGGTGTTAGAGAGAAAATTTATAAAGTCATTTCTAAACCACGAGATAAGCTTTTATTTTTCCAATGCAGAACTCTACTATGATATGCCCAATAAAGTTGAAACAGATGAAGAGGATATGCAGTACCACATACAAGGTAAAGTAGATACGAAATACATACCTAAAAAGAGCATGTATGTTGTTAACCCATACTTCATCCCATCTCCAGAGATGATAGCCTTTATAAAAGATCTTCGTAAAAAAGGTGTGGAGATATATGTCATCACTAACTCTCTAGAGTCTACCGATACAAAATCTGTCTATGCCTACTACTCATGGTATCAAGCAGAACTACTCAACCTCGGTGTACATCTATATGAAACCATGCCACCTGCACTAAATGATGAGTTGAAACATCAAGCGTATAATTCTGAAAAGATTAAGCCAAAAACAGCCTTACATGCTAAAACAATGATCATAGATGACAAGTACTTTATCATAGGATCAAGAAACTTAGACCCCCGTTCAAGAAACCTAAATACCGAACTCGTTGCAATTATAGAAAATGAAGAGTTGGCATTGTTTGAAAAAAAAGTATTTGACTTCATTACCCAGAAAAACAACGCATATGAGTTGTCCCTAGAGTGTAAAAAAGATAAGTGTGAAGTTGCTTGGAAAGCTGAAATAGATGGCAAAATGAAGAAGTTTCATAACGACGCCGATGCTGGAGTGTGGGATAGTATCACAATCTTTTTTGCCAGACTATTCCCAATAGAAGGCTTGCTCTAAGGTTTTTCGCTCGTTCCCACGTACAACGTAGGAACGAGATAAATCATGTTTACTCGAACTTGCAGGGAGAAAGCTTGCTTTCAAAGCAATTTTTTCTTTAATCAAGGCGGAGCAATACGAAGCATATTTATGTATGTGAGTGTTGTGACAACGAAGAGTAAAGGAAAAAGTGTTTTGAAAGTGGTGGCTTATCTCGGAATCGAACCAAGGACACAACGATTTTCAGTCGTTTGCTCTACCAACTGAGCTAATAAGCCGTAATAAAAAGCGTCTTAATAAAAGTAAGTGGTGGCTTATCTCGGAATCGAACCAAGGACACAACGATTTTCAGTCGTTTGCTCTACCAACTGAGCTAATAAGCCAGATACTATTTTATTAAGAGGCGCAATTATAGCGATGCAACCTTGAATGCTAGCTTAGATTCTTGAGTGCTGCTTTAAAACGTTCACCGCGAACGGCGTAAGATGGAAATTGGTCGAGACTAGAAGCGGCTGGAGAGAGGAGGGCAACACTCTCTTTTGTATGCGCAGCAGCGATGTCTGTGACGGCTTGTTCGATAGTCTTACTTGAGGTATAGCGGATGTTGTGGGCAGTTGCTAAGGCGTTAAGACGTTCTTCATTACTACCTAGGGTGTAGAGCTCAAGGTCGTACCGATCTAAAGCGTCAAAGAGTGGCTCCAGGGCTACCCCTTTATCATCACCCCCTAAGATGAGGTGGATGTGCTGCGCTTTATAACGCTCTAGCGCAGCAAGGGTAGCGTCTATGTTGGTTGCCTTAGTATCATTGACCCAGAGTCTGCCTTGTGCATCGTGAAGCTCCTCTTGACGATGTGGGTCAAGTTCAAAGGCATTCATCTTCACATAATCAATGGTGTCATAGAGTACTTTTTCCACACCCATCGCCATCAGTGCATCAAGCAAAAAGGCACCCTTGAACTTTACCTTAGTGGTGTCAATACCAAAGTACGCAGCAAGGTCTTGCTCATTTTCGTAAGTGATTAAAAAGGCATCTGTCTCAGTGTCTGCAAAGGCTTTGGGAACAATAGCGACTTCACCCTCTTTCATCGTGGCGAGTGGCTTGAGTTTTGCTTTATAGTACTCTTCATAACTACCGTGCCATGAAAGATGGTCAGGCGCTATAGGCAGAAGAAGGTAGATGTTAGGCGAAGCCTCATTGGTGTAGTGAAGGGTAAATGAGCTTGTTTCTAAGATCCAGATAGCTGCTTGGCTGTCAAGATCAGCCAGTGGTGTACCGATGTTACCACCAGCTAAGGAACCTTTTTCAGCGAGAAGATGTTGCAACATCTGGGTGGTGGTTGTTTTACCGTTGGTGCCACTGATCCAGATGTTGAAGGGCTTCTCTTGGAGTGTGTAGGGTGAGCGTTGACCAAGAAAGAGGTCGTATTCGCTCATGAGGTTAGTCGCACTGCTGATGAGGGGGTGTTGTGGCGGCATGCCGGGTGAGGGCACTTCCAGAACAGAGTATTTTGGGTTGAACTCTTGAGAAGGTTTTAAAGCGTTATTATCGTCATCTTTAAAAGGTTTCGTGACATTGTCATCGAAAAAAGTTGAGGGGCCGTAGTGCTTTGCGATGGCTTTGGTGGTAAGACCATAACCAAAAAGAGTAATAGGTGTCTTTGGCATTAACGTATCTTTAGGGTGATGAGCGCAAGTAGGTTAGAGAGCATCGCAATGATCCAAAAACGGACAATGATCTTGTTCTCTGCCCACTGCTTCATCTCAAAGTGGTGGTGGATAGGCGCCATTAAAAAGACTCGCTTTTTGCGGAGTTTAAAACTACCTACCTGCAAGATGACTGAGATGGTCTCAACCACAAAGATAAATCCGATCAAGATCAGTAAAAACTCACTTTTAGAGATGATGCCCATATAGCCGATGAAGGCACCGAGTGTTAGTGAACCACTGTCGCCCATAAAGACGGAAGCAGGGTGGCTGTTAAACCATAAAAAGCCAACGAGTGAACCCACTAAGGCGCTAGCGATGATGGCCACTTCACCCACAGGAAAGTTAGGAAGAAGAAGGTAGTTACTCACAATAGCATTACCGGTAATGTAAACAAGTACGGCTAAGGTCAAGAGTGCAAAGACAGATGGTACGGTCGCTAGACCATCAAGTCCATCGGTAAGGTTAACCGCATTAGAAGCACCGACCATGACAATAGCCCAAAAGATGATGGCCCAATACCCCATCTCAAAGAGAGGGTTTTTGTTAAAAGGAACGTAAAGATCGGTATTCATGTCGGAGAAATAGCAGAGAAAAAATGCGATTGCTCCGGCTGCTACAAACTGTAGGAGTAGCTTTATACGTGCAGAGAGTCCTGCTAAGTTTGCGTTCTCTTTTATCTTAGACCAGTCATCTTGAAAGCCTATAAGCGAGAATAGAAGCAGGGTAATAAGACCGCCAATAGCATAGGTGTCAAAGAGTTTAACACTGAGAATAGAAGCGACAAGGGTAGATGATATAAAGACTATACCACCCATCGTTGGGGTCTTCGCCTTTGCTTGATGGCTGTCGGGTGCCCAGTCGTTGATGGGCTGTACACTTGATGTCTTTTGCGCCCAACGAATAAAACGAGGCATTAAGAACATGGTCAATATCAGTGCGATGAAGAAGGCGAAACCTGCGCGCACGGTGATGTATTGAAAGAGGTTGATGTTAAAAGTTTCATAGAGCCAATAGAGCATAAGCGTCCAATTAGTGGTTTAAATGGTGTTCGATTTGATGGATGCCTAAACGCCCATTATAAAGATAACCAAGTTAAAAGCGATATTTTAATATAATCCGCGCATATTTTACCTTTAAAGGAGACCGTTTGGCTAAAAAAGCGATACTGGTTATTACCGATGGTATAGGTTATTCGGATAAAACCGATGTTAATGCCTTTTACAAAGCAACCAAACCGACCTACGACAAACTCTTTGCAGAAGCACCACATTCACTCATAGACACATTTGGTCTGAGTGTTGGTCTTCCTGAGGGACAGATGGGTAACTCCGAAGTGGGCCATATGTCCATAGGCTCTGGACGTGTTTTGTACCAAGACCTAGTGAAAATCTCACTTGCGATCCAAGAGCAGAGTTTAGCGACTAATCCTGTTCTAGTAGAACTACTAGGTACGTCGCAAACACTACACTTAGTTGGTTTGATGAGTGATGGTGGTGTCCACTCGCACATCGAACATCTCATCGCGTTGGCAGAGATAGGTGCTAAGGCGGGTAAAACTGTCTGGTTACATCTTTTAACTGATGGTCGTGACGTTTCACCTACGTCGGCGCAGCTTTACCTGCAGCAACTTGAGGCACACTTAAGTGACAAGATTAAGATAGCAACCATCGGTGGGCGTTTTTACGGCATGGACCGAGATAATCGCTGGGAACGTGTTCAAAAAGC
>JAJRVE010000155.1 GCA_024277445.1 Campylobacterales bacterium | reverse complement strand
TGGTTGTCTGAGATGTTTTTGACAACTCCCTCAAATGTGAACGCATCTTTCACTCAACTCAAGGCGGCACGTCGTACTAAAAGGTCTGGCGAAGGGATCTGCTCCGCAAAACGAATCCAACGCCCTTCTCCTCTAGGTGGAGAAACCTCTTCAACTTCATCATCACTCTCTAAGTATGGTGCGATCTCTGCGTAATAACTGTTAGCCTGATGCAGATAACCCGCGATCTTCTGACTAAAGAGAAGCCCAAAAAGGTTAATACCACCACTGCCGTCAAGCGTATAGGTCGCACGCAGTTTTTTGTAGTCATCTAGTGGGGCATTTTTGATCTGTTTTAAGAGTTTTTTGATCGTTTTTTGATCGTTAAGGTACTCATGCTGTAAGTTCACCAGCGACTCTTTTTGTACCTTTAGTTTCTTCTCATACCCTTTTATCTTCTGTGCTAGTGCCAAGAGCTTTTTGGCATCTTTAGACTTAGCATCAGCCTGCATCACTTTAAAGTCTTTTTTGTACGCCTCTAACACCGATGCCGAAAGCTGCTCTTTTTGTATCTTGCGCCACTTCGCTTCTAGCGTGTTCAGCTCCTCTTTAGCCTCTTCATAAAGCTTTTGAGACTTGAGGTCTGACTTGGCTATGAGTTCTTTTGGTGTTGGTAAGTTGACCGAAGGCATCTTCATGCTCTCATCATCTTCTTTCTTCTCAGCTAAAGCTTCGGCTCTCTTCTCTTGCTCTACTTTCGCTTTGTACGCGCTCTTGCCATACGTTTTTTTCATCGTAGCAGGCGTATCAAACCCTATCCCTTTTACCTGCATGTTCTCAATATGCGTTTTAGAAAAGAGAAGCGCATTCGTATCGATGTCAAAGCCGATGTTTTGGATGGAGAAAGCATCTACCTCTTCCTTATCACTCGCCACTTCTAAACGGTTGATGGCGATAGTTCCGTCAAAGAGATGTGTCGTAACTGATGCTACACGTACATCACGTTTGAGTGCTTTAGACGCTCCTTTTTCTATCCCCCACTTCACAAAAGGATCAATAATCAAAAGTAGCAGTCCCGCAACGCCACCAACGATTAAAAGGTAAAGCCCTGCACCCCACCAGCGAATAACCGGCTCTTTTTTGTCTGAGACTTTAAAGATACCTAGCTTTGCAAACCATTTGTTGTTGTTGAGATAGACAGCGATCTTGTCACGATAGAGTTTGATGATGAAGTTGAGTAGAAAAAAGAGTGGTAAAAAGAGAAGCATACTGATTACTGCTGCACCCATAGTCAGGGTGTTGTTAAAATGGCTCAAACGCATAAAACCGTTGTTATACCACGTCGTATAGATCTCTTTCATGCTATCAAGGTGAAGCAACATAAAACCAAACTGTTCCATCAAAGGGTCAAAAAGATAGCCCAAACCTGCAAAAAGTGCCGCCGAAGCAAAGACAAGACCGATGTGGATGTTGAGTAGAAAAACAAGGAAAAGAACCATGAGTGTCTGCGTTCCACTCAGAGGAGTAAGCCCCATGACCATACCTAAAACGATGGAGAGTGTTACCTGCCAAGGGTGCTGTGCGGAGTTGAGTGCTTTAAAGATCTTACGAAAGAATTCCATTATATGTCCATACTAGTTCAGTTAGTATAGATTGTAACAAGAAATCAATTAAGATCATCCGCTAGCATACTATTTAGTTAACTGTCTTTTGTCCTGTTATAAAGGTGTTATTTTTCTTTTGGAAATGTAATACGGTTCAAACCAGACTGTCCTGGTTTTAGACGAAGCCAGAAACCTTGTTGGTGGATAATTTTATCAAAACCTGGTGTAGCTGCTGATATAGCTTTATAATTACTACTACTTCTTCCTGTTGCATCGTAAGTGTAGACAACATCGTTGACATAAGGAGAAGCATTTACGTCATGTAGTGGGCTAAAGGCTGCACCTGCTCCCGAGAAGTAAATGTCAGACATGTTAATGTCGTGAGGGAAAGGGTTTCCGAGCAGAAGTTTTTGCTAATCTGCTCCCGTGTCAGGAAGATCTCTTTTATGAACGTAGTCAAAGTCAGGATCGGATGGCATGCCTAAACTTGAAGCTGTAACTGTCGGTGAATAGTCAAGCCCACTGAGTGCACCATCAATATGCCAAGTCGTATTGTGGTCCGAGATAATCCAGTAGCCTTTTCCAGGTTCAACAGTAGAATTTGCATCTAAGACAATCATACTGGCACTTGTGCCACTATAGTCTGCTCCTTGCTGATATACAACCCAGTTATTGTTATTACCATAACTTCCTCCAATAGCAGCTCCTATTAATGCTTCTATACCATTTGAACCCGTAGCACAAGGAAAAGAGATGGTTGTCCAATGGTTTTCAGTCAAATCTCCCACAGCAGAGGCACAGACACCACCACAGTCTTTTCCTCCATCATTAATACTCCAGGAATTCCCTAAAAGCAAATTACGTCCATCTTCCCCTGCACAGTATTTACTATTTCCACCATGAAAAGTAACACCACTTTGTACAGCTTGATTTCCCCAAGAACTTAAGAGTGCATCATAGTTAGCTTGTGTTAATTGGACATTACGTAAAAAGCTTGTAGCAGTGGTTATGTTAGAAACATCCCACCCACTCATATTTCTATCAAACATAGATGCATTTTGGAACATACGATTAATATTTGTTAACGATGAAGTATCCCAAGTGCTTACATCTGGATTTGCTGTAGTATTGTCACGGAACATATTGTCCGTATTTGTTACATTGACAGTGTTCCAGTTCACAACATTAGGGTTGGCATTCGTACTGCGAAACATTGAAGTCATACGTGTGACCGAGGCTGTATTCCATCCACTTACATCTGGATTAGCATTTGTAGCATTTTGAAACATTGAGTCCATACGTGTGACCAAAGCTGTATTCCAAGCACTGACATCTGGATTGGCATTAGTTGCACCTCTAAAGAGTGATCGCATATTTGTTACATTGCTTGTATTCCATCCAGAAGTATTGATGTCAGCGATGACTGCATCTTGAAACATTTTCTCCAAACTTATAGTTTGACCTTCTTTAGAAAGATCTGGAACATCTACAGCTGATGTACTTGTCAAATTGGAAGTACCTCGGAAAGCATCCACCATTGAACTCCAAATAGCTGTTCCCCATTGGTTGATCTCTAATAGCTTTTCTTTATCAGTAGCACCATTAAAAACAATTCTTCGAAAGCCTTTTTTATCTCCATTGTTATCTTTAACTCGAATAGTATAAGTGCCGGCTGAACCATAAACGCAAGTGTAACTACTATTTCCCGTAACCCCTGTCACTTCATCTGTACCATCACTGTTACAATCTACATTATAACCCGCACCATTAGTGTTAGCAATGGGAATAGTAAATTCATTGTTGGCAGAGACGCCAGGGTTATCTGTTTTAACGGTAATGACAAAGTCGTCACTTGGTGCAGCAAAAAGAAGTTTTGTTACTAAAAAAAGCATAAAAAAGTATTTCATACTCTTATTATACCTTTTTTGTTTTAGGAGATAAGAAGGCTCTTTTCCCCCGCATCATACTTACTTAAAATAGCTGGCAACATCAACAGGTCCACCAGCACCGCGATAACAAGTGCCATCGCCGTCACGATGCCAAAATGCACATTTGGCAAGAACTGACTAAACGAGAAGACCAAAAATGCGGCACTTAAGATGATGGTGGTGAAGATGATCGCGCTTCCGGCGTACTGCATGACATACTCTAAGGAGGTCTGCATGTCGTCGCCACGTTTTCTTGCTTCACGGTACTTGACTAAGAAGTGGATGGTGTCATCTACTGCGACTCCGATGATGATGGCACCTGAGATGGCGACCCCCATGTCGATGGTCATACCAAGCCAACCCATGGCACCTACAACAAGCGTGATAGGCAGGACATTTGGCACGATGAAGAGGGGAATCATGCGTAGGTTTCTAAAGATAAACATCATCATCACCGAGACACTCGCTATGGCTAACATGATGGACTGCACCAAGGTATCTGTGACATCGGACTGCATATGCGCAAACATCGCAGTCTGACCACTGATGTGCGCTGTGTAGGGTGTCTGTTTCCACCAATCTTCTGCCCACTTTATCATCTCTAGGTCTAGCGAAGTATCGACGATGTTCACCAGCGCCGTCACACGAAGCAGTCGTTCATCTACGTCCATGCGGTCGTTGATCTCCATGCCTTGTGGTAGTGAGAGTGAGTAGAGTAACAAATACTGCGCGATGAGTTGGTTGTTGTCGGGGACGGCTTTAGAGTTGTTCATCACCTCGTTAAAGGTCTTAACGATGTCCACTAACGAGGCAACATGGCGGACGTCAGGATAGGTCGCTTTGAACTCCTCTTGAAAACGCTCAACACTCTTCATAAACTCCGGAGACTTTATGCCATCTTTGGCTTGAGAGTCAACAACCAGCTCATAGCTCATAGGACCTGTTAGTGTCTGCTGTGCGTACTCTACCGTCTTTCGAAACTCCACATCTTTACTAAAGTAGCGCACGGTGTTGGAGTCCATTTTGACAATAGCGATACCCGCTCCGATGACCACAAATAAGAGTGTAGAAAAGAGAAGGATTTTCGTGTCGTACTTAATTATCCATTGGGCGTAGGCATGGGCGAAAGGACTGCTCTCTTTCGTCTTCTCAAGCTCTTTTTGCTTGATCTTTGGATTAATGATCGCCAACATTGCCGGCACAAAGAGTATGGTCAAAACAAAGGCTAACAAGGCCGCGTTTGCCGTAGCGATACCAAGAGTCTTGATGGGAATGACATTCGATATACCTAAGGAAGCAAACCCTGCTGCCGTCGTTAAAGAAGTAAGAAGAATAGGCAAGAAGTTTTTATGCACACTGTAGTGGATCGCTTCATGATTTTCCATGCCCTTACGTCGTCCTATGAGGTAGATCCAGAAGAGGTGCATGGCATCAGCGATACCGATGGCTACGACAAAGACAGGGATGTTGGCTGTAAAATTGTTCATCTTATAGCCCAGTAAAACCTGCACCGAAAGTACGATCAAAAAGGTAAAGATAACCACCGCAATACTGAGTAACATCCCTGAAGGACGGCGGAAAATGATCCATAACAAGATCATCGCAATAAGAAGCACTAACGGGGTGAATGTCATCGCATCATGTTGACCAAGGTTGATAAAGGCCATGTTCAAGACAGGACCACCCCCAAGATAGAACCTGTAACCACTCCCAGCTTCTGCTGCTACGATCTCTTCGACAGCTGCTTTGAGTTTCATCGAGACAAGAGGGTCGTCCCCTGCTTTTGGTGTCATACGTCCGACGATCATCGTCGTTTTGCCATCTTCACTGATAAGACGATGCACCGCCGTATCTTCACCTTGGATAATGCGTGCTTTCTCTTGAAGCTGCTCTGGTGTTAGTGCGTCAATATCATCAATAAAGTCTTCAACCAAGACATCATCAGGGTACTCAGGATCAGCATGCACATACTGATAGTTAGTGAGTGAGTCAGCCCGAGCGATGTACTTCGTTGTCCATAGCTTTTGGGTAATGTTGTCAATGACATGCAAGGCTTTAGGGTTCATAAGACCATTGTCATCGGTGAAGAGAATGGTCACGGCATCATCATTACCAAATACAGCACGGAAGTCATCATAGTTTTTTAAGATGGGCGAATCATCCGCAAACCAGATGCGGTAAGAACCTTCAAACTCTAGGTGTTTGAGTTGTGAGGCCATTAAGATGGTGATAAGGGGAATGGCGATGGCAACAAACCATCTAAATCGTATGATGTTGTCTATAAATGTTTTCATGTACTCTCTTTTTTAAAAATGGTAGGCAAGGTTAAGACCAACGCGTTGGTGGGCAATAGGATCACCTAAAGGGTTGTTTGGGTCTGTTCCCATTAAGGCGTAGGCAGTGCGTTCACGCTTAGAGGGGTTAATGTAGGCATAATCAAACTTAGCACTTAACACATCAAAAAAGCGCGTCTCATACTTAAACGAATAGCTCTGTTCTTGGTACTCCATATCGATGATGGCTCCAGCGATGATAGAGGAGTCAGAACTGTCATTAAAGGTGTAACGAAAGCCTACAAAGAGGTCGTTTTGAAAGACTTGAAAGAGGTTTAAGTCTGTGGCGATCTCATCACTGTGATCGAAGGTGTTGTAGTAATAATACTCGGCTAAAAGACCAAGATCAGCATCAGCTATAAAACCTGTCAGTGTATGTTCAACTCCCAAGCCAAACTGATAATAGTCAGCAATACGTTTACCTGCACTCGTTGCATTGTCATCAAGAACATCAGTGACTAAACCCTCTAACTTCAACAATGTCGAACCAATCACCATCGTGTTATAGGTCAGTACCTTGTTAACCAAGTAGAGATTTTCTTGAAAGATCATGGTTTTTGATAGAGGATTCACATTAGCAGTAAAAGCACGTTGTGAGTCATACCCATGTTGTAAAACAATCCCATAGTCTATAGGGTAATCACTCTCCGTAGAACCTGAGTAGTTTAAATATACAGTTGGTCGATAAAGACTTTCTTTACTTCCTCTATTTGCATCGTAGGATACATCTAAAAAACCACCATAACTATCAAGTACCTGAGAAGGAAAGAAGTAATAAACATAAGGCAACGCTGCCATCTCCTGCTTCTCTTCATAAAACTTAGCAATAAGCGAGAGTTCACTATTATCAAAGGAGTGTGTGTACGAAGCGTTCCATGCTCCCTGCTTTTGAGGGTCAAGTCCATCGGTTCTGAAGTCTTTGGTATTAAAAGTATCGACAATATTGTTAACTTCCAAGGCACCCCAAAAACGGATGTTTCGACCGGCTAAGATCATGTCATTTTCAAAATAGTACTTGCCATACAATTCATCTAAGCGAATAAAGGTACGCTCATTTTTATGGTCACTCACGTCATAACTATCTTCTTGTGCATAGACACTACCTACTGCTTCAAAATCACCTGTTATGTATTTTAGTTCAAGTTGCTGTTGCAGGGTAAAGTTACCCGGATGCTTGCCATCAGGCTTAGTCAGATACCCTTGCGCATCTGCTCCCACATACCCTTTATACTCAAACTCGCCATAGAGCAGACTGCTAAGAACTAGAAGTCCTAAAAATGGTCTCATCGCTTGAGAACTCTTTTGTTGAAGTCTTTCTCTTTTAGACCATTTTTTATGGTCTCATTTTTCCAAACTAGAATGGTCTTTTTGTCATTTTGGTGATTGACCATAGTGATCTGACCAATACGCCATACCCCTTTGATCTTTTTATAGTCTGCAAAAGTTGCTGTCTTTAAGAGCTCT
>JAJRVE010000154.1 GCA_024277445.1 Campylobacterales bacterium | reverse complement strand
AGAGGTTATAGACAATGGTAAAGAAGCAGTTAAAAAGGTGTTAGCATTAAAACCTGACTTAGTCTTAATGGACATTATGCTCAAAGATGCTATTTCTGGAACAGAAGCTGCCGTCAGTATCGCAAGAAGTAACCCTGACATCGCCATCGTCTTTTTAAGTGCTTACAGCAGTAGTGATATGTTGGAGTATGCGATAGAGGCAAACAGTTATGGCTACTTGATGAAACCCTATAATGATCGTGAGATTATCAGTACATTGAAGGTGGTACTTGCACGGATAGCAAAGAAAAAAAGTGAGAGGACAGAAGATGCGAATATAGTATCTTTCTCATCTGAACTCAATTATGATAAAAAGCTGAAAAGAGTTTTTGAAAATGGTAAAGAGATAAAGTTGGGAGCAGTCGCTTTAAAACTGATCGATCTTTTATGTCAGACGCCCAATGTCTCTATCTCTCTTGAGCAGATCTATCACCAGATCTGGAAAGAGGAGAAGAACGCGACAACACTTAGAACCCTTATTTATCGTATTCGTCAGCAGTGTGGTGTGGATTTTATAGTGAGCGTAAATGGTGTTGGCTATATGGTGAAAAGTCAATAAGATTAAGGTGGTTTTTAAAGGTGCCCTTTATTAAACTGCGATACTAGAAATTTTTTTAGCACTTAGCCTCAATCTTTTTGAGTATGATTACGTTAAAAAAAAGGTAAGTCATGCTTTTACAAAACATACACAACGATCTCATTGGAAACTTCCGAATCATAGGCTTTATAGAAGGTATCTCTTACTTGGTTTTGCTCTTTATCGCTATGCCATTAAAGTACATGATGGGCATTGCCGTTGCGACGAAGATCGTAGGGATGTTGCATGGGTTGTTGTTTATTGCTTTTTTGATTATCTTGATGCAAGCAGCGCAGAAGCATAACTTCTCTATGAAAGATAGTGTTATCTTTTTTGTGGCGTCATTGATCCCCTTTGGGACCTTTTTTACAGATAAGAGGTTGGGTAAACTTGAGCAAAAGATTGGAAAAGAGAGCTTATAAGTACCGTGCCTTTAGTTCAGAAGCAGGAAAAGGACGACCGGTATAGTAGCCTTGGTAGAAATCAACTTCAGTAAGTTGTAGTGTCTTGTGGACCGCTTCGTTATGCACATATTCGGCGATAGTCTTGATGCCTAGTTCTTTGGCGAGGGTGACGATACTTTTAACGACGGCTAAGGCATTTGTGGAGTGATCTATCTCTTTGATGAGTGAACCATCAATCTTAATAAAGTCAGGTTGAAGTTTTAAGATGTTCTCCATGCTAGAGTATCCTGCACCATAGTCATCAATCGCGATTTTACAACCATATTCACGAATCTCTTCTATAAATGAGAGAACGACATCAAAATCACTGATCACATCCGTCTCTAAAATCTCAAACGTGATACGTTGAGGTTCATTAAAGTTGTCAAGTTGCTCCACTAAAAAACGACGAAAAACGGGACTGTTGATATCTTCATAGCCTAAGTTAATACTAAAGATATGGGGTGTGTCTCTAAAGATGTTGAGTGATCGTTCGACCATAGTCTTCATCATCTCTTCATAGATAAAGATTTTCTTTGCACTCTCTAAAAAAGGGTAGATAGAGTAGTAGGTGTCATCGGCAGGATCTTGAAAACGCATGAGACATTCATATTTATAGATATGGTTGTTTTTTGGATCAACAATAGGTTGAATATAGGGTTCAACAGTATCAGCCATGAAGGCACGTTTTAAGATGACGATCTCTTGGATGAGCTGTTTTTGTTCCTCTTCTTGGTAAGAGAGACTTAAGATGTCAAGGTTGATATCGATGATCTTGTGAACAGCGGTCAGCTTATCTGCAACACCTTGTTCTTGGAGTAACTGTTCAACAAAACTTCGTATGAAACTAAAAGCAGTGTTGACATAGTGTGATGGTAGACCCACCTTAACATGTTTTTCACTGATGAGATAGAGCTTTTGAAAGTACGCTTCATCATAGGTACCGTTGAACATCTCTACAAACCACGCACTAATTGCTTTTTCATGCTTCTCTAAAATTGCTTCTGTATTTAAAAAGAGTTTGGCATGTTCAAAGCCAAATATAAAGGTATAAAACGCAGGCAGAAGATCTTTGACAGCGGGTTTTATAATGGGTAGCAGTGCTTGAAGACCTTGCTCATCTTCTACACTAAAACGATAATGCGCTTTCATTTTTTCAATGTCAAGAGAATTGAGGTTATGTATGGACTTATGATAGGTCTGTGTCATGGGCTAAAACTTTATAAAACTAAATTATTAATATTATACGGAGTGTTTCTTATGATTATTTTAAAACAAAGATGGTGGTTTCTTTGTTCTCTATGGGTAATTTAGATATATGGTCTCAAAAAAGACCATATTTTTTTTGTAAAGCCTCTCGTTCTTTCTTGTATTGTTAAGAAGAACTTGATACGGAGAAAGGAGTTGTAAGATTCTCTGCCGTCTGTGTACCATTGAGTTCGATCTTTTGTTGGTAAATTGGCATTTTCGTATGAATTTTTTTAAAGGTCTTTTTTAGGGTTTTGTAATAACTTTGGTACTGACCTTCTGCAGTTGGATGAAATGATGCACTAAATCCTGGACGATTTTTTTCTGGTTGAGGTATGAGATCATTATCAAATAAATAATGGAACCAAGGGTCTTTAGCTGCCAGTCCATGATATTTTATCCCTGGATTGATATCCATAACATTGTTAACATGTACATTATTAAAAAGAGTACTAAACTTAATTATGATTTGGTTTAGTGGATTAAAAACATTGTCATAAGCATATTTTAATTCATTTTTACTAGTAAGATTTGCAATATCTGAATAGTCTCCATAACTGTCTTTTGTTAAATCTGGATAGGTGTTTAGAATGACTTTTGTATCTTTGTAGTGGGAAATATTTTCCATATATTTAAAAAGAACTGTGTTGGCAATAAGGAGTGTAGCTAGCCCTCTTTCAATTTTTGTTTGGTCTCGTTCAACTGCATTGATAGCTATCTCAAAGGCACTTCGCAGAGGTGTTAGAGAATCTACTGTGGCCGTCGATGGGTTAAGAAGTCTCATTAGTGCATTAAAAAAAACTATAGGATCATTTAACTCACCTACGTTGGTCAGGATTCTTTTAACTAAAGATGTAAGACCTGATTCTCCTTTGCTATTTTCGTACATATCGTTTCCACCTGCACCAAGGATCATATAGTCTAAAGGACGATTTTTAAGCCATATGCTTACTGCATTAAGTTGCGAGCCTTCTTCGGTGTATATATGGGTATCAAAATTTTCTTCCAACATGTCATAATTTGTGATTCTTATTATTGATGAAACCTGATCTTGTAGTGTTTCTATAAGATTTTTTAAGTGTCTTTTTGTTTTTCCTCTTGTTTTATTTTGTAGTTTGCTCAGTGTTTTTATGATTTTGTCTTTTGAGATTGGCGTGGTGTCTAGGCTATTAAACAGAGTCAATATTTCAGATCTAATACTCTCATCAAGCTTTGATTCTTTACTTAACCAATCTTGTATAACATCTTGCTCATTTCCTATATAATCATCTTCATTGCCAGATAAAAGTTGTGCTCCAGCATAGGTTGTGTTAATATAATCAATGCGATAATCCTCTTTTAAGTCGCGAATAAATCGTTCAAATCCAGAAGTAGATGAACGGTAAGCCCCCTTTTCGTATATTGGATCACTTAAGTCATAGGTGCCCGTTCCTAAACCTGCTGCATAGGAGTCTCCCATGAGTGCAAAGGTCATTCTACGTGGGATAACAAAGGAGTATGTTTTTGAAGATAGTAATTTTTTATTATTAAGGTCTTCATTTAAAGAGACAGTAAGTGTAAGCGTCTCTCCTTCCCATGGAATAGACTTATGTTTAAAAAATCCACTTTCCCCCTTCCTCTTTGCACCAAAGACATTGGTAAGGTTATCATCGATGATAAATTCACCCATAAGTAAAGTCTGATCAGCTTCATGTGGTGTTAATGTTATCGTATAGGACTGTTTTTGTGATGGAAGTGCTTCTGGAGAAAACAGAAGATTTACCTTAGGTGCACCACCGTTATTTTTAGGTCGCTTGATGTAAATCCGTACTTTTTTTTCACCAACTTTACTAGGTAAAACAACTTGATGGATTTTATAAGTTTTTTGATTTGATTTATCAGGGCGTATGTTTAATTTTGGTGCCTGATTAATTGGCTTTTGGTCGATACGACGATTTCCAACGCTTTTTTTTATTTTTGGAGTTTTTGGCATATTCTATCCTTAGTGTAATTGGAACCCAATGAGCATTTTATTGGTTCAAAAGGGTTCGATTAGAATACGATATCGCGAAGAAGTTCTTTAAATGTTCTATTATACTTCAATAGTTGTCCAAGGCTCTGTTGATCTGAATATAAGCCTCAATTGGTGTGGTCTCAAAGTAGGCGATGTTGTGTTTTTTGGCAAAGTCACGGGTCATGTCACGGACCTTTAAGAGGTTGAAACGTGGTGCTTTTGGAAAGAGGTGATGTTCGATCTGTGTGTTGAGTCCACCATAGAACCAGTGAACTAACCATCCCCCTTTAAGTGAACGTGAAGTACGCATCTGTAACTCCATCCAACTCATGTTCTCTACCTCTTCTACCGTAAAGACTTCGCAACCTAAGTGGTTGGTGATAAAACCATAAGCTAACCAGACTGATAGGACGATGTTTAACGTAATAAAGGTCGTAATGGCATCAGCAAATGGTAAGAAGTAGAAGATTGGTCCCCAGATGATCGGCCAGTGAAGAAGCATTAAAAAGAACTCCCCGTAGTTTTTGTTTTTGAGGGCAAAACTATACGACTGAGCGATGAAGGCAGGGTACATAAAGAACATCGCGCCCCAGAAGATAAGGCGTTTGTACTTTTTGATAAAGGGTGAATTACCTTTGTTGTTAGGGGTAAAGGCCCCATCAAGCGCCATAATGTCTTCATCTTTGGTGATGGTGTTACAGAAGTGATGGTGGTTGATGTTGTGTTTGAAGTCCCACCAAGACGATGAGTTACTCAAGATGATCGCTGAAAATGGGTAGCTGAGTTTAAACGAGAGCTTTTTACTCTTAAAATACTGTGTGTGTAAGATGTCGTGTGCAATGAAAACGGCGCGGGTAAAGAGTACTGCCATAGCCAGTGCAAGTAAGATAGGGTTCCACATAGTAAGGGTGCTGTAAACAGCGATGAAAGCGATGATGACACCTGCCATCTCTATGCTTCCACGAATGGGCACACGTTTTAGAAGTCCTGCTTCACGAACTTGAGCTTTTAACTCATCAAATATATCGGGGTAAATGGCTGCTGACATAGAGTATTCCTTAAAATTATTAGGCTTATTATAGCTTTCTAGCCTTAGAAAAAGTATAATGACTATCTACAAGTGGTATATTTATTTTTCATCATGCTTAGAAGTTTATTTTTGTGTAAAATATTGGAAGTAATTTGGTGTTTACGCTATATAATCACGTCAAAATAATTTTTGAGGAACATGATGTTTAAGTCAAAAGAGTACTGGGCCGAGTCATTTACTGATCTTGTGTTTAATGCTGAAGTGGTGTCTGGTGTTGAGTTTGATGACTGTACCTTTAAGGGATGTGATTTTCGTGAAATGAGTTTTAAACATTGTCGGTTTATTGATTGTCGCTTTATAGAGTGTGATATGAGTATAGTTGACTTTTCTGGAAGTCGATTTGAAGAGACTTCATTTGTTTCGTCGAAGCTGACGGGTGTTGACTGGACAAAGGTTGATTACTCTGAATTTATTCAAGAAGCTCCTTTCTCATTTTCTGAGTCTGTTTTGGATTACAGCTCATTTTTTGGGGAGAAACTTGAAAACCTTAGCCTGCAAAAGTGCCGTCTTATTGAAGTGGATTTTAGAGAGGCTGACCTAAGTGGGGCAAATTTTTTTGGAAGTGAACTGAGTGAGAGTCAGTTTCGTCATACTGTTTTGAGTAATGCTGATTTTAGAGAAGCCTATCGTTATAATATTGATATACGGATGAACACCATAACAGGGGCCAAATTTAGCCGTGATGAGGCGGTAAGCTTGTTGGAAAGTTTGGATATAGAATTAGTATAATAGTTATGAATATTGTAATATAAAGATGAAAAAGGAAGATAGATGAAAAAAATAGTGTTGTTGCTTATTTTTCCATTGTTTGTTCTTTGGGCAGTTGATATAGGCCAACCCTATAATTTTAAATACAATTATAGACTCATGCTAGATCGTACAACAGTGCATGATGCTATTGCACAATATGGTAAACCTATGGAGCGTTATAACATAAAGACATCACATGCGTCTTATGTCTTTTTACGTTACTACAGTACCGATGCAGGTCTCTTTTCTGGTAGTGGGCGAATGCTCTTTTTACAGTTTCGCAACAACCTTTTATACTCCTATATTTCTGCGAGTAATTTTGAGTATGACTCGACGCAGTTTAATTATGCAAAAGCAAAAGAGATCAAAGTCGGAGATGATATAAATAAGGTGATCTATGCCATAGGCGAACCCGCTGGTAAGGCGAAGTGTCCGATCAATACAGGTGTTTATAGCGGATTTTGTAAACAAGGTGAATATACTTGGATGTGGCTGTATGCCAAACATGCAGGAATGTTAAACTACAGAGGAATTCGCGCAAAAGCATTGTTGGTAGGAGTAGACAAAGAGGGTAAAGTAAGTGAAGTAGAACGTGAACGTATTGCTGTTATTAGAGACTAAAGTTTAATAAGGAAATCGAAATAGGTGTTAGGGAATGGTTCATTCTTTAAGCTATAGTGCCACCACTCCTCAGCGTAATTTTTAAAGCCATATTTTTCCATCACTCTTTTGAGAACCATACGGTTTTGATGTTGTTTTTTTGTGACCTTGTTTGACATGGTATGTGAACGTGGATCAAAAAAGTCAAAGGGACTCCCCATATCTAGCCCATCAATAGTAAGGTCAACGGTACTTCCTCGGCTATGGCCTGACTTGGCAGCGATGTAACCATCTCGAAAAAGATACTTTTTTTGGACATGCGGATAATAGCGCGCTTTCATCTTGGTATCATCCAACTCTTTGGCCCAGCGTACAAAGTGATCAACCGCTCTTTGTGGACGATAGCAGTCAAAGACCTTTAGTGTTAAGCCCTCTTTTTGAAGCGCTTTTTGCACGTTGATGAGGGCGTGGGCACTTTGCTTTGTTAAGAGACACAGTGGTTCTTCATAACCATCAATGGGTGCGCCTATAAAGTTTTCAGAAGTAGCATAACGCATATCAAAAATGATGGTTGGCGCTGCTTGGTTTAGGTTAGTGAAGTAGGTCGTACGAGTAGCGTCGTGCTCATTTGCAAATAGTGAGAAAGTCATAAAAATAGTGAGAAGTAGTTTCATAGTTGTAGTATACTTCAAAAACAGATTATTAGGAATTACAGATGGCAATAACAACATGGGCAATAGAGATAAAAGACAAAAACAGTCTGAACAAGATGATCGACATGGTACAAAAACAGATGATTGAAGAGATCTTCTTATGTCAGATTGCTAAAGATGGTGCAGTACTTGAAGCGTTTAAAACGGGTGATGTCATAGGGATTGTTTCGATTAAAGGTGAAACACTTAAAAATGATCTTGCGCGACTTGGAGCACATGTTATGTTGGATGCCTTAGAAGATGACATGTATGATATCGATGAAGAGGGTGCCGCGCTAAAAGGGGTGACTTACCCTGAAAGCGAAGAGGATGAACTGGCGATGTTAGAGCGTCTCTCTTAAGGTGTCTTCTCTTTTTTATCTAAGATGAGCACGGCGACTAAGGCACTCAAAGCACCGAAGAAAACGATGGCATAGCCAGTAGGTAGATCATAATAAAACGAGGCAACAATAGCACTTGTCCCAAAGGTACTTCCTGAAAAAAGGGCTACAGGGTAGGGCTTGAACTTTGTTTGAACCAGTGCAATAAGTGCTGGAGCAATGAGCAGAACAAAGACGACCAAGACACCCGCTAACTGCACCGACGAAGTGACAGTGACTGCTAGGAGGGTGAAAAAGAGTAGCTCATTGACAAGCCCTTTCGTTCGCGGCAGTACAAAGAACACTATAAGAGCGATGAGTGCATAGATCAGGCTACTTGAGATGATACTCTCAGTAGAGGTAAACAAGATGTCGGTTGCCAAAAGCTCACGAAAATGCTCCATCCCCTCTGGACTTTGGGCAAGCACTAGCATCACACCACTTGCGCCAAGCACATAAAGCAGACCAATAAAAGCTTCGATGTAGCGTAGTCGCTGCACACTAAAGGTAATCAAACCAGCACCTAAAAGGGCAAAACCTAGAGTCCAAAGGTAGAGGTGCTCTGCATGAAAAAGTCCAACGCTGATAGCGGAGCCTAAGGCTGCGATCTGACCGATGGCAAGGTCGGTGAAGATAATACCTCGCTCAATAATCCGCAGCCCAAACCAACTATGAATCGCGACTAAGACGATGACCAGAAAGGCAACGGGTCCTAAGATCTCCATCATGGTTGTGTTACTCGTTTAACCATAACATCATAGAGATGCGTTAGTGTGTCTGCTTCATGGACGGCGTTAACATCGTGAGGCATCAAGACCTCTTTTGCACCACTTTTGCTGGCAATATAGTTGGCTGTTTTAGGAGAGTGATAAACATCTTGTAAAATCAATTTGACCCCTTCTGCCTTCATACGTTTGATCAGCTCTAAGGTGTGGCGAGAAGAGGGGTTGATCCCGGGAAGTGGTTCAATATTGCCGATGCTTACGAGGCTGTAACGCTTTAAAAAGTAGTTGAAAAGCTCATGATACTGGATCACTTTTTTGCCTTTAACGTTCGCCATCTCGCTCTCCCAACGACTTAGGTTTACTGCCCATTTTTGCTCAAAGACCTTGGCATTTTGACGGTAATAGCTAGCGTTGTCGGGGTCGAGTAGAGCGAGACGTGTAGCGATGGCACCACAGAGTGTTGGCATAAGGTAGGGGTCTGTACTGTAGTGAGGATTTCCATCGGGGTGGATGTCTCCGTTTGCTCTACTGACAGCTACCGGTTTGTTGATAAGATCGACAAACTGTGAGAGGTCTAAAAAGCCTTTTGTTCCCGGTTGTATATGACGGTTGTGTGACTGACGTATGAGTGGCGGCATCCAACCAATCTCAAGACCCGCTCCATTAATAATCAGTAGATCTGCACGAGAGACCTGACGGATAAGTGAAGGACGGGCAACCACAAAGTGTGGATCCCAATTCCCTTTTGCAAGGGTAGTGATCTCTATATGTTCACCACCAACTGTTTTGGTTAGCGCTGCGATAAATGGGTAGCTGACAGCAACTTTGATGTCAGCTAAAAGAAGGCTGCTTAGGCTTAAAAGTAAGAGTGTTATTTTTTTCATGTCAATTCCTAAAAATTATGTGCGCCATGTGAACCGATGGCAAGGTTGATCTCGAATATAAAGGTGTCGATATCTTCTTGTTGGCCTGTTGTGGTGTTGGTAAAGGCACTGTTGTGAGCATATTGGGCGCGGATGCGTGAAAATTCACTGGGGTTGTACTCTGCCATAAGAGTGTAGCGGTTACGCATCTTATAGGCATCCTTAGTGAGTTGAGTGTCTTGAAACATGGTGTCAAAACGAAAACCAGTGCGCCAGTTTTGGTTGTAGGCATAGACCAGTTGAGAGTATGCACCACTCTGTTGATAGTCATCATCTACATTCGCATCACGGTAGAGTATCTCGCTTTGCCAACTTAGATAAGAGTAACTGTTCAAGTAGTTCTTAATGAGAAGATCTGCGCCATAGATGGTTGTACTACCATTAAGAGTATTATTAATATCCTCTGCTGTTTTTGTTGTTCCATGTGCTGCGCTGAGACCAAAAAGTATGGTTGCATCGCTGATGTCAAATGAATTTTTTAAGTAGGCAATGTAGAGAGCAGGCTCATTTGAAGCTGAAACCTCTTTGTTGGTTGTGGTATCAGTAAAACTTTGGTTGACAAAACTTCCCTCTTCACCACTCTGCATCAGTTCGCCACCTATCATCATGTACCAAGGGGTAGGTGCAAGCCATTGGAGTTGGATGCCGGGATGGTTGAGACCTTCTGGGGTTAAAAAACTGTTGTAAACAAGCGGGGCATCTGCAAAGTCCCAAAGGTGTTGGTGTTGTTGGTTGAGTCGTCCAAAACTCGACTTGAACTTTCCGCCTTTAAGTTGGAAGTACCAAGGCATAGCGGTAGTGGTAAAGTAGGCCTCTTCGATCGCAACGCCTTCGACATTAAAATGAAAGACGCCATCAAGGGTAAAGAGTTGATCAACATCTGAGTGCAGAGAGAGTTCGGCATAGTTAAGATTAAAACCACTGTTGGTGTTAAACTCATTGTAGTCTAGTAGGCTTGAGCCTGAAAGTGTATAGTTCTCCATTGCATCATCACTTACACTGCGGTTAGTGTAAGAGCCATCAACAATGAGTGAGATATCAGGCACAAAGGCACTCTGGTTAAAACTGGAACTGTAACTGGTGTAGCTTGCGGACTCTGCACTCAACATCAGCGGTAAAAGCATAGCGCTCATAACTGTTTTCTTCATAAATTCTCCATTATAGGCAGACCCTCAAAAGTAGAGGATTCTACGTTAATTATTAATAGTGTATTGGTTGTGTTTTTATGGGATCGTTATGAAAAAAGAGGAGGTGCGCGTGACTTTAGTGTGGAGTTTAGATGTGGGAGGTATTGGGTTTGAAATGTTTGGGGTGTCTCAAAAATAATCGTGAGCGCAGTAAGTGACGCTACTACTTCTGGTGCTAGGCCATTGTCATTTTGCACAAGTGTACAGACCTGACAGTCACTACTGCTATGGTGCGGCATCAACTCATGTAGGCTCGTTGTAATGGTGCTGATAATAAAGAGTATCGCTAAAAGCGAATGTATGGACCATTTCATAACTATAATTTTAGCATATATTGACTGCTGTCTTGATATAAAGAGGAAGATAAGAGATGCTGTTAAGCGTATTTTTATAGAGTGCCTTCGTTTAAGAAGGCAGGTGTTCTTTAGGGATTTAAGGCTGAAATATCGAAGGCAATACCGACAGTATTAGGCTCTGTATAAAGTTTAAATAAGATTAAAATATATAAAATTTTCTAATAATAAAAACTATGATAATCTAGTAATTTACACCTTTTAAACACTTCACTAACACTCTTTTGGTATATTGTAAACAAGGAGTTGCTATGAGAGTCTTAATGCTTGAAGATAACAAAGAGT
>JAJRVE010000153.1 GCA_024277445.1 Campylobacterales bacterium | reverse complement strand
TTAGTCTTTGCTGCTTCTAAAAGTTCTGATCCGTTTTGAACCATAACTGTTTCGTATGCATATGTAAAGTCTGGAAAGTATTTATCCCAGTGCTTTGCTAAAATTGACTTTGCGTCATATTCTCTAATCGCTTTTTGAGCCATTGCAATTCCTTCAAAATATTTTGAATGGATTATAGCACGGCTAAACTATGCGTTTTCTATCAAAAGAAATACTATGCTTTTCAATTATATATATGGGTTATTTTGTAACATTGAAGGCTGCTACTTTCTGAGATAAGTAACGGATGGTAACATCACTGTCAATATCTTGGGGAACTTCGTAAAGTACATGTTCTTCACATTCATTAATGCAATAAAACTTCAATCTTTGCTGTAAAGCATCGCTTTGTGCTTCAACACATGAGATCTCATTTTCTTTGAGTTGTGTTGCTAACTCTTTGACTATATGTACTCTATATGCAAAATTAGTACGGGGGTCGTCTAAGAAAAGGTAAAGACCTTGATTAAATACTAACAATAAAAAATGGACTGCGAGCATTATAAAACCAACCAAGACAATCGCACGATATCGTCCTCTAAACATTCGTAATCTAACCCGATAAGAACTGAAAAAAGTTTGCGCAGCAAGCGGTAACAGTAACATAAGGTAAGGTGCAAAATGTTCTATATGAATTGATTGTCTAAATGAAAGAAGAAGTGAGACTACAAAAGCTATACCACTAACGTACAGCGCAATATCATCTTTTTTACTCATCATATTGCGATAGATAACATAAATCAAAAATAGAAAAACTATGGGTGAGAAAATAGTAGCATAGAGTCCAAGTGCATCTAAAAAGTGCCCGCTTGGACTACCCATAGCCCCAATACCATAATAGTAATAGTTACTCATAAACAGTAGTGCTGTGAGTATCATATAATATTTATTATTGCGATTAAAGGCATAAATGAACAGAGCGAAGTAGAGCATGCCATAGGCACTGTCAATAAACAGAAAGATAATTAAAAAGAGTGGCATGAGTTTTGATTTTCTCTGATACAAGTACAGTAGAAAAAAGAGTGAAAAGATCATGACACCTGCGCTGTTGACTAACAATGCCGCGCTCATCACACCCGGAAGCAATATATAGACAAGAAGAAGCCAAAGACGGTCTGTGTTACGTTTGACATAAGGTTTAGAGACAACATACAACATTACAACAGAGAGCAGATGGAAGATGATCATCGGCAAACGAAGGGCATAATCATTTTGCCCAAAGAGTGCGGTCGAAGCGTGCGTTATATAGTTTACAAAGCTATTTGCATTAAAGTAGACATCTGCCTCATGGGCAGTGATGGAGAGTGTCGAGACACTATAAAGGAGTACAACGGCATCAAACCCTAAGATCAGTAAGAGGATGATGCGCTCTCTCATAGTTTTAAGAAGTTTCCTATCATCTCGTGACCAAACTCACTCATAATGGACTCAGGGTGAAACTGTACACCGTAGATATCATGGTCTTTGATCTTTAGCGCCATCATCTCACTATCATCCGTACTGTAGGCTTTAGGCTCGATCATCTCAGGAAGGTTCTCTTGTTCAACAACAAGGGAGTGGTAACGTGTTGCTCTAAATGTTTCAGGCATTTTGTCAAAAATGGCACAATCACCTTTTGTCTCAACGATAGAGGTCTTGCCATGCATCATACGCTCCGCACGAACCACGTTCGCACCAAAAGCCTGAGCGATACTCTGATGTCCAAGGCAGATACCAAAGATAGGCACCGCATCTTTAAAACGTTCTATCACTGCAAGTGTCACACCGGCATCATCTGGCGTAGCAGGACCAGGAGATAAGATGATCTTTTCAGGGTTTAGCGCGACGATCTCATCAACAGTTAACTCATCGTTACGAATGACTTTGAGGTCAGCACCTAGTTCAAGGCAGTATTGGACAATGTTGTAGGTAAAACTGTCATAATTATCGATCATTAAAACCATAGATTCTTCTTAATATAATTTAGTGTTCGCCATTATAGCAAAGCATAGGTTTAGAGGAATTAAATAGCCTCTAGTACACGCATCCAAAACTCATCATCTTCTGAGACTTCAAAAGCTTCATCAAAACCACCAAGAGTCTCATATAGCTTTTTTTCAATGATGATGGATGAGTCATCTATACGGCCCTGCTGTAAGGCATCTTGTAAAAAGAGGCACTTTTTTCCATCATACACGCTGATTTTTAGTTCTGGATTAGCCTTATGAAAAGCTATCTGTTTTTGTAATTTATCTTTAGGCCAAATATCTTTAGCGTCTAGAAAAGCGATCCAAGGATTCTCAACCATCATCACACCATTGTTACGTGCACAAAAGCCACCCATCTCTTTTTGACGAAGTAGAGAGACCTCATAATATATTTTTACGACTTCACTGCTAGCGTCCGTTGAACCATCATCTACCACTATCACCTCATCCGCTTTACGTGACTGAGATAAAACTGAACTTATACTCTCAGCTAAGGTAGCCACATCATTATGTGCCGTGATAACAACCGAGATCTTCATAATGTCTATGTTACCAGACTTTGAGTTCGTTGTAGAGGCTATCGCGCTCTACTGGGATAAAACCAGTATCTTTAATCTGGTCAATAAACTCTTGAAGTTCTACACCGTTGGCGCTTTTAGCGCCAGCAGCAGAGTTGATCGACTCTTTTTCTATCGTACCATCAAGGTCATTAGCACCAAATTCTTGGGAAAGAAGAGCTAAGTTAACAGTTGAAGTCACCCAGTATGCTTTGAGGTTAGCAACATTGTCTAAGACCAAACGACTGATCGCCATCGTCTTTAAGATCTCGTGTGCTGTCATAAACTCTTTGATGTTCAAAAAGTTGTTTTCACTTTGGTAGACGAGAGGGATAAAACAGTTAAACCCACCCGTTTTATCTTGTAGGTCACGAATACGTATCATATGATCGACACGGTCTTTTCTCTTTTCGACATGTCCAAATAACATCGTTACATTAGATTTACGTCCTCTTTTATGCCACTTTTCATGGATACTTAGCCACTGCTCAGAGGTCACCTTCCCTTTACAGATGTAGTCACGTACCTCTTCGTCAAAGATCTCAGCACCCCCACCAGGAAGCGAGTCCACACCATTTTCGATCATAATATCGATGATCTCATCATAACTTTTGTTGTACTCTTCACTTAAGAAGTGGATCTCAGCAGCAGTCAGTGCCTTGATATGAAGTTCTGGGTATTTAGCTTTGATCTTAGAAAAAACTGTCGTGTACCAGTCCAGTCCGGTCTCAGGATTATGCGCAGAGACGATGTGCACCTCTTTGATCCCACGCGCCGCAATGTCATCAACAATATCCATGATCTCTTCATGTTTAAGGGTATAAGGCTTAGGGTTTTTACGACTCGCAGAGTAAGCACAGAACTTACAGACATCTTTGCAGATGTTGGTCGGGTTGATATGACGGTTGATGTTGAAGTAGGTTTTTTTACCATGCATCTCGATACGCTTCTCGTTTGCTAAGGCACCCAACTCAAAAAGATCCATCTCATAAAGGCTTAACGCCTCTTCAAAATTGATGCGTTCGCCTGCTTTAATTTTCTCAACTACATTCATATCTTCTGACCCTGCTTAAACTTTCTTCGCATTATAGCAAAAGGTATTGTGATAAAATAGCACTATTAAATGAAATAGGTAAATACGCTATGAATATTAACATTGCCATCGAAGACCTTCTTGAGAAAAAAGCCAAAGATTTTGAGATATCTAAACTTTTTAAACAACATATTGCTGACTATAAGGAGTCTTTACCTGAGCTTTTTGAGCGAACCCAAGGTAAAGACTTCTTAGTCAAACACACCAAACAACTCGACAAGATCATCTCTTTAATGTACAAAACTGTTTTACGTCAGATGTTTGGGAACTACCTTCCCATGCGTTCATCGATACCTATCGCTGTAATCGCCCTAGGAAGTTATGGTCGTGAACAACTCGCTGTGCATAGTGACATCGACCTCATGATCGTCTTTCGTAAATGTGATGGCTACAACACCGATGCCATCATCGAAAAACTGCTCTACCTTGCTTGGGATGCTGGCCTGAAACTCGGACACCGTGTACATGAAGTAAGTGATATCGAAAAAGCGGCAGCCGAAGATATCACCATACGTACTTCTTTTATGGAAGCACGTCTTATCATTGGCTCACCTTTTACCTGGCACGCATCACAAAAGGCCTTCAACAACATCCGACATACAGACCCAAAAGAGTACATCCTTGCCAAGATAAATGAGGCCCATACTCGTCGTCGCAAATACCCCACCTCTATGCAACCCAATGTAAAAGAGAGCGTAGGAGGACTTCGAGACTCTAACCTCCTCTTTTGGATTGCTTCCACCATCTATGGGGTTACCTCACAAAAAGATCTTATTGGGACTGTCTTTAGCGAAGAGGAATACCGCGAATACCGCATCGCACTTGAGCTCATTTTCCGGGTACGCTCTGCCTTACACCTTGTCACTAACAAGCAACAAGACCAACTGGTGATGGAGCAGATGCCAGGGATCGCCCAAATGCTCGGCTATCAAGATGAACGAAAAATGGTCTCACGTCTGCTTGAGGCGATGTGGCGTATCGACAACTTTTCTCAGATCTTTATTAAAAAGATCATTCGTAGCTATCTCTACAACCCTAGCGACATCGGCACATATCGTCAAAATCGCATGAGCAAAGGTCTCTATCTTATCGGTGATCGTCTCTTTAGTGTTTATGGGATTAAAAACGATGCCATTGAGCCACTTCTTACAATTTTACTTAGCCTTGAAGATAAACCCCTGCGATTTGATCCAAGTCTCCTGAAGCGTTTTACCTATGCCGAGATCTCTCATCCATTAAGTGACAAGGTACAGATGCAACTACGTAAACTATTTGAACGTAACTACAGTTTTTCTATTTTACAACTCTTTTTTGATGCTGGCATTTTACATAAGCT
>JAJRVE010000152.1 GCA_024277445.1 Campylobacterales bacterium | reverse complement strand
TCTCGTTGTCTTTAGTGGCTGTAGTTCTAAAGAGTACTTCTCTCCTGAGGTGGTCAAAGACGACTGGGACAAGCAGAAGTTCTTAGATGAGACTATTATCACGACAACAGCGGATGGTGCTGTTTTAGAAAACGGTCAGATCCTGACTAAAGAGGGTGTTCAAGATTATTACCTTCCAAAAGGCTATAGCTATATCGGTCAGAGTGATGGCTGGATCATTGCCTCAAAAGTAAATGGTGATCTTTTACTACAGAGTATTGACGATAACACTACAGAGATCAACTTTGAGTTGAAAAAGACGGTTGCGGGTGCTACTATTAGTGGTGACAAACTCGCTATCATCTTCGCAACGAATGAGATGGCACTCTATAAGCTAACTACAAAAGAACTTGTCTTAAAAGAGGGTGGTAATGCACCTGTCGCGGTTGATACCCGTATAGTCAATCCATACTTTTTAAATGAACTCGTCCTGTTTTTAACCTTAGATGGAAAAGTAGTCATCATAAACTCTGACTCTAAAGAGGTTCTGCGTTCGATGTTGGTAAGTTCAGAAGAGAACTTTAACAACATCATCTATTTTAATGTCATCGACAACATCATGGTTGCTGGTACTGGGTACAGACTCTTCTCTCTAAGTGAAAAAGAGCGCCGTGAAAAGTATGAGATGCGCGACATCATCTTTAATGACGAAGGTATCTGGATCACAACAAAAGAGGGTGAAGTAATAGCCCTTACACCTTCTCTTCAACTCAAAGCAAAGCGTAAGTACCCTTTTGCACACTTCTTAGGTATGATCTTCACAGATGACAAGATCTATCTGCTAGAGCGCCAAGGTTACATCATCGAACTGAGTAAAGACCTCTCTACCTCAGATGTATATGAGTTAAACATTGATGATGGTTATGTTTATGTGGGTGAAAAAGCTTTTTACGTCAATGACATTATCTACCCTATAGAGTAGTCATGTCCAATGAACTTGAGGCATTTTTAGAGTACATTCAAGTCACCAAGGCACTCTCAGCTAAGAGTGTCGAAGCTTATAAAAGTGATCTTCTTCAGATCGAAACACTCACTAAAAAACCACTTATCTCACTTGACACAAAGGCTACCTTAAAAGCACTCTCATCCTATGACAACAAACGTACGCTAAACCGAAAACTATCGGCGATTAATGCTTTTTTTTCCTTCTGCTTTCGCAGTGAGTTTTTAGCAGAACAACAGAAGTTGAAACTAGCAAAAATACCGAAAAATCTTCCTAAGTTCTTAACCTATCAGCAGATCCAAGAGGGTGTTCAAAGTATCGATCGTAGTGAATGGTTAGGACAACGTGACGCAGCCATGATCATGTTTTTGTATGCCACGGGAATGCGTATCAGTGAGTGTTTGGCAATGCGTCTTGAAGACATCGAAGGGCATTGGTTACGTGTACGTCATGGTAAGGGCGACAAAGAGCGTCTTATCCCCATCGCGAAAGAGGCGTTGTCCCTTCTGCAAGTCTATTTAAGCAATGTCCCTTTTGATGCAAAAGAGATCTGGCTAAATTACCAAGGAAAACCCTTAAGTCGTATCTCCGCTTTTAAGATCACACAGAAGTACTTAGGTGTCTCACCCCATGTTTTACGTCACTCCTATGCTACAGCACTTATCTTGGGTGGTGCAGACCTACGTGTAGTTCAAGAGTTACTTGGACATGCCTCACTTCTAACCACTCAGGTCTACACCCACATCCAAAAGCAGAATTTGCAAGATACAGTGCGAAACCATCATCCTATGGCGTAACGACATTTATATCACCATGTTCTTGGCATAAAAAGAAGAGATACAAGCAATATAGAAATGGATATAGCTATAATTGCGAAAAATATTTGAAAGATCTAGATGTCCCTACATAATGATTATTTTCTTCTCTATCATGGGACAGAAGTTCCGCAGCAGAGCACTTACACCTTTTCCAAAGTACTCAGTGATCTTGGTTTTTTTGAACTCAGTGCGCTGATACTCTCTATCACCCGACATAACCTAGATGCCTTTAGTGCTTTAGCGTATTTTAAAGAGATCACGCTCAACTTTACACCGACAGAAATCCTCTCTTATGATGATCTGTATCAACTTCAAAGTACCATCATTACACATTTGTTAGACAATGATCTATATAAAAAAGTTCACCTATTTGATGAACCTTTGGCGTACTTGCTTAAGGAGAAGATACTTAGTATTGATGATCATAAAAAACTGTGTTCTCTTTTTGAACATGAACCAGTTAAAGAGCTCTCTTTGCCAAAACATCATACAGATGCTAATGATTTTCTACACCATAAACATGCGCTGATTCTTGCCATCAATGAGCTCAAAGCCCTTTTTGTTAACAACCAAGGTTTAGATGAGCTTTTAGATTATTTGGAACAAGAGAAGTTCTCTATTGGGATCACCGGGGTGATGAATGCTGGAAAATCAAGCATGATTAACGCGCTGATGGGTGAAGAGATATTGGGGACCAATGTCATACCTGAAACCGCGAACCTCTCATTAATAAAATACGCGACAAAGCCTTACGCCAAAGTCATTTACTGGAATAAAATGCAGTGGGAACAGATGGAGCGTAGTGCGTTAGAGCTTGAATCTATGAAAAAGTTTATGCAAGAGACTCAAAAGGATTTTAAAGAGACCTTGCCAAGGTACATTTTAGAAAAATCACGAGAAGATTTCATCGAGGTTAGTGCGCTAGATAAATATACCTCGGCTAGCACGAAACACTCCAACCTTGTTCAAATGATAGAGCTCGGCTCCAACCTTCATTTTTTAAAAGAGAACATCGAGCTTGTTGATACACCAGGTTTAGATGATGTGGTGATCCAACGTGAAGCGATAACCAAAGAGTACATTGCTCAATGTGACCTTTTAATTCATCTCATGAATGTTTCTCAAAGTGCTACACAAAAAGATGTTGAGTTTATCATCGACGCCGTTCGCTTCCAAAACATTACACAGATTCTTATTGTTATCACACGAGTGGATATGGTGAGTGCTAGCGATGTCCAAGAGGTTATTGATTATACAAAAAGTGCCATTGAGCATAAACTTCAAGCACTAAATGTGGATGCTTCTCTGGACTTTATCTTGAAAAACATTCGTTTTATTGCGCTATCTTCAAAGATGGCACTTCATCACAAGCTCGGAGAGCCTCAACGTGCACTAGACGCGGGCTATACCTTAGAGAAGAGTGGTCTGCCTGAACTTGAGCGCTATCTTTATGAGACGCTCTATGGCGTTAATTCAGCGCGTTCAAACCTTATCTTACGCGCAGCAAAGCAACGCCTTTTTAAAACGACTGCACAAAACATCGAACTCCTAAAATACGAACTTACCCTTTTAAGTAAGTCAAAAGATGAGTTACAAGAAGAGATGAAGTCACTTCTACAAAGCCAAGAATCTTCACAAACTAAACTAAGCTTACTCGAAAAAGAGATAAATGCTTTTAAACCACAACTCAAGCGTTATGCTGGTTCACTACGCTATATATTAGAAGAAGAGAGTAAAAAGTTACAAACACTGCTTAAGCAGCGCCTCTTAGATGAAACATCTTACGCACTACAAAAAGATAAGACCAAGCCAAAACTAAGTCGCATCGCCATCTTGATCGAAAACTCTATACGTCATGGCTTGGTCGATATATTACGAGATTATCGTTATGGTTTGATTAAAAAAATGCAACACCTACAAGAGTCCATTGTAAACTACTATCCAGAAAATGAGAGGGACGATCTGAGTCTTGACCTAGAAAAACAGTTTAACACTTCACAAGCTCAGATCACTATCCAAAGTTCTTTAGAGATTTTTGTTAACAAGGCATTTAAACTTTGTACAAGTAGTAAGTTAAAGCATCTTGATGCGGGTTTAAAGCAGTTAATTACAGAAGAATTTATCTATATTGATCAACAACTTCAAGAAAAAGCACAAAAAATTACACTGCAAACTCAAGAAGCTTTCTTTGAACAACTTAATGCACCCATTAAAGCTATTAAGATGCGTATAAATGAACAACAAATACTACTTGAAAAACATACCAAGACCATACAAAGTAGTGAAGATAACAGTGCAAACAACAAGGCGGTTGAAATCCATAAAAGAATCAAAAACATAGAATTCATTACAGGTCGGTTTTCATTATGAAGTTTTTACCCACCTTAGTCACACACTATCATGCACAATTTCAAAAAAACGAAACACAAGAACAGGGTATTACGGCGGAGATACAAAAGGTTCAGCGCGCACTGCTAGATAAACAGTTTCACCCTTCCATACAGCTTTCACAACTTTTTGACAAACTCTTACGTCGTAGCAAATACCCTATGGAAGTTGCCATCGTAGGGCAGTTTTCAAGCGGAAAGTCTACCTTTTTAAATGCCTTACTCTCTAAAGACATCTTGCCAACAGGGATTACACCCGTAACGTCCAAGGTTAACTTCATCAACTATGCTAAAGAGTACAAACTCAAAGTTAGCTATAAAAATGGCGCGCATGAGTATCATTCACTTGAACACATCGCCAAGTTTACTGACCAAAGAGAGAGCATCGAAGATGTCAAATACCTCACACTTTACGCGCCAAATGAGATGTTAAAAGATATCTCATTTGTAGATACGCCTGGCTTAAACTCTCTCTCGCATAATGACACCGAAATCACTAAAAAAATACTGCGTGATGTGGATGGCATCATCTGGCTAACCCT
>JAJRVE010000151.1 GCA_024277445.1 Campylobacterales bacterium | reverse complement strand
GACCCGGAACCTGTACGTTTAAACGTAGTGTAGTTATAACTGGGGCGCGCATCAGTTATTACTGCACTAATCATTAACTCTGTAGAGATCTCTACAATTTTATTGGTTAGTAAAAAAGGATGCGTTATGCAATGTCAATTACTAAAAGTATGTAAATGGGTTACGCCCATAAGTGAAAACCTTCAGTCGGTAGCCCTGTTACTAGTTCGTTTTATCTTAGCCTATACGTTTTTTGCTCCGGCAATGATGAAGTGGGCAGACATAGGGGCAACAGCAGGGTGGTTTGAGTCTATGGGTATTCCATTGCCAACACTCAACGCCTATATGGCTGCTTCAACCGAGATGGCAGGTGTTGTTTTACTGACACTAGGTCTTTTCTCTCGTTTGATTACTGTTCCTCTTCTTGTGACGATGTTTGTGGCTATTGCTACGGTACATGGTACTAATGGTTACAACGTCATTCATGAAACACTTCAATGGACAGATGCTTATATCAATGGTGAAGAAGTTATTGGTACGGTGGTCTTTTTACAAAATGGTTATGAGAATGTGCTGAACTACATTGCGATGTTATTGGTCATCTTGAGTGTTGGACCGGGCAAGATCTCGTTGGATTACTTCATAAAAAAGAAGATGAATTTCTAATCTTCTCGGTACTTTGAGATGCCACAGGCCTGATTTGGGGTTGGCGGGTTCTCTTCTAGGTAGATGAGGTCTTCGAGTGTTTGTTGAAGTACCTTTTTCTGCTGTAGAAGAGGTAACATGATGTTGTCTTTTTCGGTGAGGTTGATGGACCAGTCTAATAGTAGCTCTTCGACTACTTTGTCTAGGTCTTTGATGGCGTTGTTTATGTGTTCTATTGGTTTCATGGTGTGATTGTAGTTTGTTTTTTGTTAGAGGACTCTTGTATGCTTCTCTTGCTGCTTTTTTTCAGGTTCTCTTTTTTAGTTTTAGCATTTTGTAGACTCGAATCTTATCTCATACACTTTTCTCTTTTTGGTTCGACCAAAAGAGAAAAGTGTATGAGACGAATTTATGCTTAATGAGAATACTTAAACGGAAGCAGAGAACAAAAGCAATTTACGCGGTAGAAGCACTTTTAGAAGCTTGCCAACTTTTAATGGTAACACCCTTCAACGCCTTTAACTGAAAACTCCGACGATGTTCAGGTGTATAACCATGCGCCAAAATCATTTCCACATGTGCCTTCGTTCCATACCCCTTATGCTTCTCAAAACTATACTCAGGATAAAGCTTAGCAAATTCATACATCTCTCTGTCATGAGTCACTTTAGCCAAGATAGAAGCTGCACTTACTTCGGGTACGGTAGCATCGGCTTTGACTAACGTCTCAAGGTTAGACACCCCAAAATTTGTGTTACCGTCAAAGAGGTAGGTGTCTGCTTTAACATGTGCTTGTATCTCTTGCAGGGCGATGGACATGCATTCTGAGATGCCGAGTTCATCGACGGCGTGGGCAGGAAAAGAGACGATATGGTGGGTGGAGTTTTGGATGATCTGTGGGTAGAGAAGTTCGCGTTTTTTTTCACTCACCTTTTTAGAGTCCATAAGACCTTCAACGTGAGCGTTGAGGATGACACCGGCAACGACTAAAGAACCAGCGATAGGCCCTCGTCCTGCTTCGTCAATACCACAAAGAGTCATGGGCTTACGCCTCTTCTTCGCTTTCTACTGTCTTATCTAAAGTGCTTAAAAAGCTCTCTATGTCGTAACGGCTACGGTACTCTGGTGTCATAACATGGATTAAGATGTCACCTAAGTCAGCTGCGATCCACTCGCCACTTTCGTCTGTGCCTAAAAACTGCTCTTCAGGTTTAAGACCACGCTTTAGGTAGTCGAGTAAGGCTTCAGTGTGACGAGCACCGATAGATGATGCGATGATGACGTAGTCTACAAAGTAGTCTTTGTCACGTAGGTCAAAGACCTCAATGGCTTCTGCTTTGTTGGTGTCGAGTACGTTGATGATTTTGTTGATTCTATCTTGCATGGGTTTCCTCATAATATGTTTTTATCTCAGATGCTACCTCTTTGGGGAGGTATTTGTCTTGTATGCTGTTTCGTAGTTGACTCGAACTAATCGGGTGTTCTACACTGAGTTGTTGATACTTTTTGTCTATAGCAATGCCATCACGTGTTGCCACTACCCAGGTCACTAAGGCGTCAAGCGCTTCAAAACGGTGCCACTTCTGTAGTGATGCTAGGTTGTCTGCACCAATAATAAAGTAGATCTTCTCATAGCGTGAAGCTAAGATCTCTACCGTCTCTATGGAAGGTACAGCACGGTTTTGAATGACCTCTATGTCGCTGACTTCAACATCGTTCTCTTTTGCAAAAATGGCCTCTAACCATTTTAAGCGGAGTTTCGCAGGTGCATGGGTACCTGTTTTAAACGGGTTAACAAAGGTAGGCACAACAATGACTTTGTCGATGTCTAGGCTTTGCAGTGCCGCATGAACAACCTGAAGATGACCGATATGGGGTGGATCAAAAGAGCCACCATAGAGTGCTATATTCATAATTTATCCGAATTATAGCTGAATTTAGCTAGAATCACCTCAATAATAATCTTATTTTATGACGTGAAAAGACGGCATAGTAAATCAGGAATGAACATGGCATTAAAGATCGCAATCAACGGACTAGGACGCATCGGTAGATGTGTAGCACGCATTATCGCAGACAGAGATGACATTGAGTTAGTAGCGGTTAACGCTAGTGGTACGCCGGAGATGATCGAGTACAACGTTAAGTATGACTCGGTTCACGGCACACGTAAAGACACTAAGGTAGAAGATGGTTTCCTCTGCATTGGTAGTGACAGAGCGAAGATTCTTTCAGAGCGCGACCCTGCTAAACTTAACTTTGCAGACTTCGGTGCAGAGATCGTTTTAGAGTGTACGGGTGCATTTTTGACACAAGAGAGTGTTCAAGCGTACCTAGATAACGGTATGAAAAAGGTTCTTTTTTCCGCACCTGCGAAAGATGATACACCTACTTTTGTTATCGGTGCGAACGAGAAAGAGTATGCGGGTCAGAAAATTGTTTCTAATGCATCTTGTACGACCAACGGTCTTGCCCCAGTGGCAAAAGTTCTTGATGATGCCTTTGGGATTAAGAATGGTCTGATGACGACGATCCACTCATATACTTCTTCACAGCCTATCTTAGATGGTAAGCATAAAAAAGATCCACGTAAGGGCCGTTCAGGTGCTACGAACCTTGTGCCAACAACGACGGGAGCGGCAAAAGCTATCGCTAAAGTACTTCCTAACTTAGCCGGCAAGCTTAATGGTCAAGCGATCCGTGTTCCGACACCAGATGTTTCTATGGTGGATTTGACTGTGACATTGACTAAAGATGTAACCCTAGAAGATGTCAAAGCAGCCTTTAAAACAGCAAGCGAAGGTTCTCACAAAGGGATTTTGGGTGTTGATGAAGAGTACCGTGTCTCTCAAGACTTTGTCGGCGAAGAGTTGAGTACGGTTGTGGCAATGGACACCATCCAAGTGATTGATAACAACCTTGTCAAAGTGCTTTCGTGGTACGACAACGAGTGGGGTTACTCAGCACGCCTAGTAGACATGGCACTACACATTAGTAAGTAAGGGACAGCATGCAACTTTTAAACATTAAAGACTTAGACCTTCACCGTAAAAAAGTATTTATCCGTTGTGACTTCAACGTACCGATGGATGAGTTTGGTAACATTACCGACGACCGTCGCATACGTTCTGCGGTTTCTACCATTAACTACTGTCTTGATCAAGATTGTGCGGTTATCTTAGCTTCACACATGGGTCGCCCAAAAGGTGAGGTTGATAAGAAGTACTCTCTTGAACCAGTACAGCTTCGTCTGCAGCAACTACTTAAACGTCATGTTGAGTTAGCAGGTGATGTAGTGGGTGAAGATGCGGTTAAAAAAGCGGCAGAACTTCCGAACCATGATGTCTTGCTATTAGAGAACCTTCGTTTTGAGAAGGGTGAGACTAAAAACGATGAGAACCTAGCTAAGGCTCTGGCTGACATGGCTGAGTTTTACATCAATGACGCCTTTGGTGTGAGTCACAGAGCCCATGCTTCGGTAGAGGGGATCACCAAGTTTTTTGATGATGAGCATAAAGCAGCAGGCTTTTTACTCCTTAAAGAGATTAAGTTTTTTGGTACGCTAATGAAACGTCCAACACGTCCATTTGCAGCGATCATCGGGGGTTCAAAAGTTTCTGGAAAACTAGAAGCATTGACTAACCTTCTTCCACGTGTAGACAAAGTACTCATCGGTGGGGGAATGGCCTTTACCTTTTTAAAGCAGATGGGTTACGATGTTGGAAATTCACTTGTTGAAGATGACCTTTTAGATGAAGCGCAAAAAGTGATGGACGAAGCACGCCGTTTGGGTGTTAAGTTTTACTTACCTGTGGACGTTGTGGCAGCACAAACCTTTTCAGCAGACGCGGTTAGTAAGGTAACTTCGGCACAAGAGATTCCTGCAGGTTGGATGGGTCTTGACATTGGTCCGGCAACGGTACGTCTTTACCGCGAAGTGCTTGGTGATGTTCAGACCGTTCTTTGGAATGGTCCAATGGGTGTTTACGAGATGGATCGTTTTGCCCGTGGATCGAACAAGATGGCACACTTCGTAGCGGACTCTTACGCGACGACAGTTGTCGGTGGTGGAGATACTGCTGACCTTGTACAGCGTGTCGGTGTGGATGAAGAGATTACTTTCATCTCTACAGGTGGCGGTGCTTCACTTGAACTTCTTGAGGGTAAAGTCCTTCCAGGTGTTAAGCCACTAATCGTTGAGGGTGATGAGTAGTGTTAATTGCTGCTAACTTTAAAACGTTTAAGACACGCCAAGAGACACTAGACTACTACCGTGATGTCCGAACGTTTATAGAGAAGAACAAGATCACTGTTGAGAGTATGATCTTTCCTCCCGCGACAGCGCTCAACACGTTTAAAGGCGCGACTGTAGTCGGTGCACAAAATGCCTACGCAGTAGAAAATGGTGCTTTTACCGGAGAGATAGGACTTAACCAGCTTAAAGAGTTCGGCATTAAGACCATCCTTATCGGTCACTCTGAGCGCCGCCATATCTTAGGTGAATCACAAGAATTGATGGTGCAAAAGTTTGACTTCTTTAAGGAACAAGGCTTTACCATCGTTTACTGTATAGGTGAGCCCTTAGAGGTGCGCGAAGAGGGTAGTGAGACTTTGATGGCTTACTTGGATGAGCAGTTAGAGGGCATCGACCTTAACTACGAAAACCTTGTCATCGCGTATGAGCCTGTCTGGGCTATAGGTACTGGACTTACCCCAAGTACAGATGAGGTAGAACTCATCCACACAGCACTTCGTCAGAAGATTAAAGCACCCATCCTATATGGTGGAAGTGTCAAGGTCAATAACGCGCAAGAGTTGCTTTCACTTAACAATGTAGATGGCGCACTTATTGGTAGTGGTGCTTTGCAGGCTGAGAATTTCTGTAGGATCTTGGAGATTGCTGAAGGCTTGCAGAAGTAATCTAATCCATCTATTTTAGCTCCCACGTACAACGTGGGAACAAGAGCTTGCTCTACCTTCTACTCTTCGTTTTTCCTATCCCTGGCATGGCATTGATCTTTTCTGTGTGAGAAGGGGGTTTGGTTTTGTTGGCGTCTCTTCTCTTTTTGTTTTCCATGTAGATACCGGCTTTGTCGACGTAGTATTGTAAGCCAGTGGAGTTGATGTCGTTGCTTGTACGGGTTTTATTGTTCTCGTTGTTTAGGGTGGTGTTTGTGTCTGTATTGTTATTTTTTGTAGTTTGAGTAACAGAGGTGTTACTTTTAGTTAAGGGTATCCAATCTTCTTGTAACCATCTGTCTGTACTTTTTTGTAGGTAGCGATCTTCGGCATGCTTGTCATTGGCTCCCGAAGAGGGTGAGATACTGTTAAGTGCTTTGTTTTGCGATGGTGGTACGCTTTTTGCTTCTTCTGACGGAGATTTAGATGAGGTTTTTCCGTCAACAAGGTCTTGAAGCGCATGCCCACTACAGCCGTAAAATAGAGCTATAGTCAATGTTGTTAAGATAAGGTCTATTGGTTTAAATGTTATTTGCAAAAGGATATCTCTTTTCTATTATTAAATATAGGGCACCTCTAAAAACCTTAGTCATCCTCAGAGGGAAGAAAAAGAGATGAGATCGTGAAGGACTTTTCTTGAAGCATAGCCAAAGCTATGGTGATAGAAAATTCTTTGCGAGATCGCTCTTTTTATCCCTCCCTTCGGGCACTAGAGAGGAGCACACACTCCGCATTGCCTTTTTTGCCTTAGCTAGGGCTGCAAAAGGTTGCTTTTATTGTGAACTCCTCTCTAGTGCTGAGGATAACTAGGATTTTTAGAGGTGCCCTATAGTTTAATCAAATCTAGAAAGTATATCAGCTTTCATTTTAAAAGAAATTGTAGAAAACTATGTGATATTAATGTGATAAAGCACCTAATATAGGGCTTTAATTAGTTTCATAACCAAAAGAAATCTTTAAGATAACTCTGATAAACTAACTGCAGACAAATTCTTGTCATGTGTAAACTAGAATTCGAATGTATAGAAATTAATACTCTAGCATTCTACAAAACCTATTCTGAGGAGAATATATGAAATTAGTTAAAATGAGTCTACTAGCGGCAACGCTAATCGCGTCAAGTGCGTTTGCAATTGATAACACTAAAGTGGCGGGTGATGCAAAGTTGTTTTACAGCACGGCAGATGCTAACGATATTAGTTTATTCAATAAAGCTGGTTCTACTGGACAAGCTGCTGCGAAAGTTGGTTTAACAACAGATTTAACAGAAGGTGTTAGTGCTGGTGTTTCAATTACAGCTCTTTCAACATTAGGTTTAGAAGGGCAATTAGTTAATAGTGTTTGGGAAGGTACAAATGGTGTTTCTGACTCTTTTTGGTTTGATGAAGCATGGCTTGCGGGTACTGTAGGTAAGACAACAGGAAAAATTGGTCGTATGGAACTTGATACACCACTTGTTTTCTCTGAGAAGTGGTCAATTGCTACTAATACATTTGAAGCTGCAGTTCTTATTAATCAAGATATTCCTGATACAACATTAGTTGGTGCCTATGTTGGTGGAACGAATGGTGGTAACGTTTTTAGTCGTCAGGTTATTGCTAATCAAAACCCTATACGTAATACTAATTTTAGCCAATTTTATAATGGAGCTTTTGCAGCAGGTGTAGTTAATAACTCTTGGAATCCATTAACAGTTCAGGCTTGGTACTATGATGCAACTAGTGTTTTAAACGCATATTGGGTTCAAGCTGATCTTGCACTAGAAATGGGTATCACAGCTGGTGTTCAGGCAACAGGTACAACACTGAAGAACGGGTTAGTTGCAACGGGTGCTGATGACAGTAACACTGCGTTTGCTGGTAAGATTGGTTATGAGATGAAAGATACATTTACCCTTTCTGCTGCATTCTCACAAACTGGTACTTCTAACAATGCTTCGTTTGGAGTGACAGGTGTTGGTGCAAACCTTGCCGCATCTGGACAGTCTAAGCTTTACACAGAGGCATGGTGGAACTATGGTTATGTAACACGTCAAGATACAACTGCGATCAATGTTACTGCTACTACTCCAGAAGAGTTAACATATGTTGGACTAGGTCTTTACTTTACACAGGCAACAGTTGGTGCTAATGGTGCAGTAGTTGATCCTAAAGATGACCTGATGGAAGTTACTCTTGAGGCGACAAAGTCATTTGGTCCTTTAGATGCGTCATTATTGTACATCTTAACTGATGCAGAAGATCAAAATCCAGATACAGTTACAGGTGAAGGCCAATCATACAACACTGTTCAAGCATACCTAACTTACAACTTCTAATCCTTTAGAACTGTAATTTACATTTTAGTTACTCCGCTTTGCGGGGTAGCGCTTCTTTTTTTTATAGCAATCATTATTTAACCTCTTCTACGCAAACAACCCTGACAACCCACTAAACACATTTTCATCTACCTCTCCTTCACTTAACGCCCATACATTAAACGGTTCCATAGCGACTTCGACAAAAGGGTGCTGTAGTGAGGCTTCGGAACTCATGGTGACGACTTCGACCCGTTTTACGCCGTGGGTGATGATGAAGGCTTCGAGTTTTTCAACAAGCTTAAAGAGGGTTTCGTCATTGCCGAAGGGTTGGGGGATGATGATGCGGTTTTGTTCGGGGATGTAGAAGTCGATGTTTTCATCGTAATAGACCTCAAAACCACCCTTTAGCATCTCTAGGTAGATCATGTTCTCAAAGAGTCGTCCGAAATGTTTTTGAGATGAGAGAGCGTGTTTGATGGCGATGTCGCAGAGGTAGAGCTTTTTGGTCGCTTTTGGGGCTTGGTATTTGGCTAACATATGGAGATAGCCATTGGTGACTAAGGTCTCAAAGTGTTGGTAGAGTTTGTCTTTGGAGATTTTGCGTTGTTGCTTGAGACGTTCGTAGAGGGTGAAGGCAGAGACTTTTTGGGCGTTGAAGTGGGTGCAGAGACGTAGAAGATCAAAGCTGATGTCACTTAGTTTGTACTGGAGTTGCTTTTGAAGGTGAACGACTCTCTCTTCACTGGGAACACGGTGCATAAAAGGGAAGCCTCCGAGTTGGAAGAAGTGACTGATGGCGGTGTCATCAAAGCGCTGTTCGAAGGCGAGGAAACCTTCGTAGTTTAGTGGGTAGATGGTTAAGTGGGTGAGTCCGTCGTAGGGGTGGTACTGCTCGCTGGCGATGATGAGTTGTTTTACTTTGGGGAGTTGGATGGTGGGTTTGTAGTTGTCTAGGGCTAAGATGACGATGTCGTTTTGGTTGCAGAAGCGATAGAGGGTGGTGTTCAGTGCTTCGATGTCGATGCGCAGATCACTGCAGTCTATATAGAGGTAGTGGCTTTTTTTGTGTTGTAAGAGAGTGTTTTTGATGATGGAGGTTTTTCCGCTTAGGGTGATGCCGGTGAGTTGATAGGAGATGCCCTCTTCGAGTTGGTAT
>JAJRVE010000150.1 GCA_024277445.1 Campylobacterales bacterium | reverse complement strand
CAAAAAGAGTGTGCCGATGGTGACCGCAAAATTAGAGTATACCCCTTTTAAAACAAGCTATATAAACACCTTTAACATCTCCGGTTCTTATATCAATTACGTTATCCCTGCAGTCTTCATCTTGATATTGCAACAGACCATGTTGATCGGTATATCACTTCTAGGTGGCGGGCAGAACAGTCAGAACCGCTTAGGGCAGAGAGGCTACTACAACACCGAGCGTGTTAGTGCTGTTATGGCTGTCCGTTATATTGCTTTTGGAAGTATCTACTTTGTATATATGCTTTTCTTTTTCGGTTTTTCCTTTGGCTTTTTTGGTGTGCCACACATTGCTAAAGTAGGTGAACTCCTACTCTATGGAGTGAGCTTTCTGGTAGCAGTCGCCGCATTAGGAACACTGTTGGGTGCACTCTTCAAAGGGCGTGAATACCCTACTCCCGTGATTTTAATCACCTCTCTACCTTTGGTCTTTTCAGCAGGTTTTGTCTGGCCACTGGAGATGTTACCAGAGTGGTTGATCTGGCTCTCTAACCTAGCACCAACCACACCAGGTATACAAGGCTTTTTACGCCTTAACCAGATGGGTGCTTCCTTTGATCAGGTTATGAATCAGTTTGGATTGTTATGGATACAAACCATCGTATATTCACTGCTGGCGTACTTAATGTTACGCTACAGAAGAGGTCAAGTAGACCATGCTGTTTAGACTTTTTTTACTATTACTATTGGGTGTTAGCCTCTCTGCAGAGAGTAAAGAGAAAAATGTTTATGTCTACAACTGTTCTGATAACTACAGCTTTGTGGCGGAGGCGAGTGACGAAGCTGCATGGCTCTTTCTCCCCTCTAAAACCCTCAAGACCAAACGCCTTCAGAGTGACTCAGATGTCAAGTATGGCGCAGATGATGTTATGTACTGGAGTAAAGGTGAGGAAGCCATATTAGAGGTAGGAAAAAAGCAGTACAATTGTCAAAATGATGACATCGCTGCGACCTTTGAAAAAGCGAAGCTCAATGGTGTTGCCTTCCGTGCTGTTGGTAATGAGCCAGGATGGGTGTTAGAGATCACTTCAGACAAAGAGGTGCTTTTTATAACAAACTATGGTGAAGTCAAGACACACTTCAAGGTTGTTGAGCGTGCTTCACAATACAAGGCAACCGAGTACAAGATGCAGTCCAACACCAATCTTTTATATGTTCGCATCGAAAACAGAGTTTGCCATGACACCATGGTTGATCGAAGTTATGAGTCAACGGTTTACATCAACTTTGATGGGGTAAACATGCAAGGATGTGGTCGTGCACTCTACTAAGAGAGGTCTATCCTAATGGCTATTTTTGCACTTCAATCACCTGCCGGCGGTTTTTTAGATGAAGATATGGTACATTTTAACAAGCACTTCGATGAGTGGTGCGTGCAGTTTGAGAGTTATGAAGATGCCACTATCATCGCGGAGAGTTTTGAGCAGCGCGAGAGTGTGGTGATCGTTGAGATAACCCCGTTAAGCTATCCGCAATACTTTTTTCACAACTTACAAGGCACGGTACACGCCACCAGACAACTCGAAGATAAGATTATCTGTATTGTTGAACCACAGATGGGTGCTAATTTTCGTATTGCTATCTGTGACTTAAAAACAAAGCGTGTACGACTGACGCAAGCACGATATCGTAGTGTTTTAAGTGTAGAAGGTGCTTTTGCGAACTTCTCCATCGACAGAGAGAACCAGCGTTAAATGAGGTTTTTAACCTAACACTGTATAATTGTCTTAAAAATGAAAAAGATATAAAATGAAAACTTATTTACTCCTTCCAACACTGTTGTTACTAACAGGGTGTTCATACTTTAGTATCAACGCAAGCAATTGTGATGATATTATGCGTAATGATCCAAACATGCAAAACATCCCACAAGAGTGTCGTGACTATAATGCTAAAGAAGCAGAAAAAGCTACCTATCCTCCAGGGCAAAAACCGATCGAAGTTGACAAGCAGTTTGAACTAGGAAAGTAGTCCTTGGACTACGCCATCACCCTTCACCACTTCTTCACTTCACCCCAACACAACTACTTTACCCGTCCCAAGTTCGAGGTAGGTCAAGCACCTACTATAAGCCATGAGACCCTTGAATTCGTTTCAGGAAGAGGGATAAAAGGTGATCGTTTTGAGGAGAGTCTTTACCCCGTTACTTTCTTCTCCTTGGAAGTGGCAGAGGCTATCGAAGAGGCTTTTGAGCGAGAGATAGACATTAGAGACTATCGTCGCAACATCACGATCTCCGGTGTCAACCTTTGTGAACTTATCGGTAAAGAGTTTAGCATTGGCGATGTAACTTTTGAAGGGATGGCACACTGTAACCCTTGTACATGGCTAGATGCTGTCATCCAAAAGGGAACTTACCGTCAAATGAAAGGGCGAGGTGGACTCCGTGCGAAAGTACTGCACGGTGGAAGACTAAGCCTTGGCAAAACCACACTCCAAAGTGATACAATACTGCTCAAAAAGCCTACCGAAGCGATGCGACTGAGCAAAATACCTAGCTAACAAGGATGAAGATGCAAGCAGACCAAAGATTTTACGGGATCAATGATGATTTCCGCTCTCCCTATGCACGCGACCGTGACCGTGTTATCCACTCTGGAAGTTTTCGTAAGTTAGAGTACAAGACACAGGTCTTTTTGAACCAAGAGGGTGACTTCTTTCGTACCCGTTTGACACACTCCTTGGAGGTTTCACAGATCGCCCGTTCCATCGCCTCACAACTCGGTCTTGAAGAGTCGTTAGCAGAGGCAATCGCGCTTTCGCATGACATGGGACATACACCTTTTGGTCACGTAGGTGGTGACACGCTTGATGAGTGTCTTAAAGATGATGGCTTTACCAATGGGTTTGAGCACAACTATCAGAGTTTTCGGGTGGTGACAAAGTTAGAAAAACGTTACAAACCTTTTTTAGGACTCAACCTTACCTACGCCACATTAGAGGGCATTTTAAAACATTCTTACCCTTACAAGAAGAGCTTTTTGCCAAAGAGCATTCATGCGCAGTTTAACCTAGAGACGCACCCATCCATCGAAGCGATGGTCGTCGATAGAGCTGATGAGATCGCTTACATGACCCATGACATTGATGATGGCGTTACCTCTGGACTCATTAATTTTGAGACGCTTAAAGAGAGTAAGATCATACAAGATGTTTTAGCGATGGTAGCAGAAGAGGGAGTAAGCCAAGAAGATGGTGACGAGATGTTCCGCTACCGTTTTAGTTCCCATCTCATCAACTATCTCGTCTATGCCCTCTTAGACAACTCAAAAGGCAAGGTGGACAACTCACGTGTCTTAGCAGGTGTCATCGACTCCAAAACAGAGATCCCTATTGGTTTTACTAAAGAGCTAGAGACAGACATCAAAAAACTCAAAAAGATTCTCTTCCAAGAGCTCTACCAACACAAACAGATCGTGCGCCGAATGTACGCAGGAAAACAGGCTATAAAAGGCTTGTATAGTGCGATGATGGAAGAGGAGAAGATCTTACCACCGTACTACCTAAAACAGATAGATTATCGTAACAAACACCGTGTCATAGCAGACTACATCGCTTCTTTGAGTGATCGCTACGCCTTGAGTCTTTATAATGAGTTGTATGGACGGATTTAAAAGTTTAAGATCTCTCAAGATTTTTACTCACCATATTTAAAGTTCCATTAATGGGAACTATATTATAATATCTTTATGCGAATAATTTCAAAGAAAACACTAAAAGACTTTTATGAGCAATCACACTATAAAGATAGTAAAAGTCCTTTAGAAGCATGGCATAAAGAAGTTCTGAAACTTGATTGGAGTAATCCAAATGAAGTTAAAGCAATGTATCGAAGTGCCAGTGTCATCGGAAATGAAAAAATTGTCTTCAATATTGCTGGCAATAAATATAGGTTGATCGTTACCATCAACTATTATGCAAAAATAGTCTTCATAAAGTTTATTGGAACGCATAAGCAGTATGACGAAGTTAATATGGAGGATCTATAATATGAATATTAAACCCATTAAAAATGAACAAAACTATAGTGACGCGCTTCAAAAGATTGAAGCCTTAATGATAGCTACACCCAACACACCAGAGATGGATGAGCTAGAAGTACTAACTACGCTAGTTGAAGCCTATGAAGAGCAGCATTACAAAATCGATGCACCCGATCCTATAGAAGCGATAAAGTTTAGAATGGAACAAGAGGGCTTAAAGCAAAAAGATTTAGTTGCTATCGTTGGAAGTAAATCAAGAGTTTCTGAAGTGCTAAACAGAAAAAGAAAACTAACGATTGAGATGATTAGAAGCTTGCATAAACAATTACACATACCAGTAGAAAGTTTGTTTTTAGACTATAAAATAAATTGTGCTTAAACACTTACAGAATAAGAGGAACAAAGTAATAAAATGGATTACTATAAGTTTAATTGTGAGCCTTATTTTGGTACTTATTTTAGGCATGTACAAGTTTAATTATCTTGCATCTCAGGATGGATACGACTGTGATGGCAACAGAATTGACACTTTGATGACTAAGTGAGAAGTAGAAAGTTTTGGCTTAATCGCATTAATGGTAAAATCCTCTCACAATAATAATTAGTGTTTATCCGTGTAATTCGTGGACAAAAGCTCTTCAAAAAAGGTAGCCCAATGAAACAATATTTAGACCTCTGCAACAAGATCATCGACGAAGGTACGTGGATACAAAACGAGCGTACGGGTAAGAACTGTCTTACACTTATTAACGCTGATCTTGAGTATGATGTGGGTGGTAACAAGTTTCCACTGATCACGACACGTAAAAGTTACTTTAAGTCGGCGATCGCAGAGTTCATTGGTTACATTCGTGGGTATGACAATGCAGCAGACTTTCGTAAACTTGGCACGAAGACGTGGGATGCCAATGCGAACCTTAATGAAGCGTGGTTGAACAACCCTTACCGAAAGGGTGAGGATGACATGGGGCGCGTTTATGGTGTTCAGGGGCGTGCTTGGAAGACACCTGAGGGTAACACGGTAGACCAACTTAAAAAGATTGTTGACGATCTTAAAAATGGCATCGACGATCGTGGTGAGATCCTCAGTTTTTATAACCCTGGTGAGTTTCACATGGGTTGTCTACGTCCTTGTATGCATACGCACACCTTTTCATTGGTAGGTGATACCCTGCATCTTACTTCATACCAGCGTTCATGCGACGTACCTCTTGGTCTTAATTTTAATCAAGTGCAGGTCTTTGTCTTTTTAGCCTTGATGGCACAGATAACAGGGCATAAAGCAGGTAAGGCATATCACAAGATCGTCAATGCACATATCTATGAAGATCAGTTGGAGTTGATGCGTGATGTTCAGATGAAGCGTGAGCCATTCCCTTCACCGCAACTTCACATCAATCCTGATATTAAGAGCTTAGAAGATCTTGAGACATGGGTAACTATGGATGACTTTAGTGTAACAGGCTATGAGCATCATGATCCTATCGCTTATCCTTTTTCGGTGTAGTGCGTATGTCTAAAAAACCTATAGTTTCTATCATTGTTGCCATGGCAAAAAACCGTGTCATCGGTAAAGAGAACGACATGCCATGGCACCTGCCAGCAGACCTGCAACACTTTAGAAAAATAACCTCAGAAAAACCTATTATTATGGGTCGTAAAACCTACGAATCGATCGGTCGTCCGTTACCTAAAAGACACAACATTATCATCAGTAACAATCGTGATTACAAACAAGAAGGGTGTGATGTTGTAGGTTCATTAGAGGAGGCTGTTAAAGTAGCAGGAGATGTGGAAGAGCTTTTTATTATTGGTGGTGGATTTCTTTATAACCAGACTATTAATAGCGCAGACAAACTCTACCTGACCTTCATAGACTTAGAGGTTGAGGGAGACACATTTTTCCCAGAGTATGAACATCTCAACATCAAAAAAGTCTTTAGCGAACATCATGAAAAAGATGAGAAAAATCCTTACAACTATGAGTTTACAGAGTTTCTCGTAGAAAGATAAGTTGAGCCTATACAACTATAAATAGGTTTGGTTAAAATAGTAAAAATATTATAATAAACTATATTTAGTGCTATTTTATAGTAAATATAGTCTTAGAGGACACTAGAGGGCCTTGATGGTCTCGATGATCTTGTCCGTGTTTTTACGACTGGTATCAACACCACCGAAGATATGAAAACCATCCAACTTCATGCCACAAAATGCGATGATCTGTTGATCCATCATCTTTTTAAGGCGTCGGTTGGCACCCGTGATCATGTAGATGAATTTAGGTGCGCCCGTAGTTGTAAATACCTTAACACGCTTACCTTGCAAAAGACCCTTTGGGCGACCATCGACATAATGAAATGCAAAGCCTTTAGAGAGGTTCCAGTCAAAAAAGTTTTTCAAGATAGCAGGGAAACTTCCCCACCAAAAAGGAAAGACAAAGACGATCTCATTAGCATGCGTGATCTTCTCTTGGTAGTACTTCATGGCAGCGTCAGTTTCTAGCTTGTTGGCATCATCATACGTGAAAAATGGCTGTTGGTGAGTGTCACGGTAAAGGTCTAAAAGTTCTGCCTTGTGGCCTTTGGCCTCGACATTTTCTTTGTAAGTGTTTGCCATGGCAAAAGAGAAGCTGTCTGCTTTGGGATGGGCAACGATGATCAAGATATTTTTCATGATGTTTCCTGTATTAGGTTGGTTATGGGGTTTATGGATGCATAGAGCATCGTTTTCAACCCTCTTCTTGTTCATTGGGCATAAGCAATTTTTGAACCGGCATTGGGGTTGCAATGTTTGCCGCCTTGAGTCGACGATAGACCTCTATGGCTACATCGCTCTGCGCCACGATGAGGTTGTCTGCCAACCAGTAGTAAAGTTTAAACTCTAGGTAGTAGTCTCCAAAACCTTGGAAAGCTGGAAGTGGCTCAGGATCTTTAAGCACACTCTCATGCGCTATAGCCACCTCTTTCATAATGTTTAAAACAGTGTCAATGTCACTGTCGAAGGCGACTTTGATCTCTAGCACTTTACGACGGCGTTCATCAGAGAGAGTCCAGTTAATGATCTTGCTGGAGATAAAACTCTCATTAGGGACAATGACCTCAGAGCCATCAAAAGTCTGTATAGCACTTGCGCGGCTGCCGATGCTCATGACCTTACCCATAGTATTATCAACCTCGATGGTATCACCGATCTGTATGGGACGCTCAAAGACCATGATGATGCCCGAGATGAAGTTGGCGATGATGTTACGTAGACCAAAACCGATACCCACACCAAGCGCACCAAAGACAAGAGCGAGTTGTTGGGTAGTGACCCCTAACGAGCTGATGGCGATGAGTGAACCACTGATGATGATGATGTAGTTTGAAACGGTAGAGATAGCCGTTGGAACACCACGGGCAAAATGAACGCGTGAAAATAGTTCGACTTCCAAGAGCATTTGAAAGAAGCGTGAAAGTATCCATGTTCCTACCAAGATGATGACAAAACTCACCAAGGCACTAACAGAGATGGTCGTCTCACCCACAATCCATGACTGTGCTAGTATGGTAGCAATGACCTCATTAAAGGCACTCTCAAACCCTAAGGTGCGCAGGAGAAGCTTAAGCCACCAGACCACCATAAATATCTTGATGAAGAGGGTGACGTTACGCTCTAGGGTGTCAGCATATTTGTCTAAGAGGTTAGAGACGAGACTGATACGTCGTCTGATAAAGATGATGAGATAACCAGAGAGGATGATGGTCAGCGCATAGAAGATAATACTTGACTGGATGGCAATAAAGAGTCCGTGTGTAATGCGTTCTGAAAGGTAGAACATACCGTTGATGTTGGCGATGATAGAGGCAACGAACATCAAAACCATAAGTGGTAGGAACTTGTAAAAAACTTTTTTGATGACACCCATCTGTAGGCTATGAATGACACCATTTTTAAGAAAGACAATAATTAAAGCGATCATCGAAATATTGATGGTGAGTAGCAGTAGTCTATCGTCTAAGGTGTTGCTAATGGCATTGCGTTCTAAAAGGTCAAAGAAAAAGATCGCGAAATAGCTGTAAAGATAGGGCACTATTTTAGGATTAAGCACAAGCATGATGATACGCAACACAGGGATGAAAATGATAAACAAGACCATATCTTTAACGGCTTGTGGCTGTTCTGAGTAGATACCCACTTGGATAAGTGCTATCAGTAAGACAGCGGTTGAAACAGGCCGTGCGATAAAGAAGAATGCTTTACGTTTGCTCGATATAGACTCAACAAAAAGCTTCCCTTGGCGAAAGAGCCAGTAAAAATAGCTTATCATTCCGACTATCAGTAGACCAACAAGTACGATGATGAGCTTTTCTTTAGGGTGGTCTTGAACATAGATCTTAAACTCATTGAGCTTTTCGAGAACGTTGGTGCTAATGCTTGTCATGAATTCCAAGGGAGAAAAAGGCTCAAGGCCAAAGGCTTCAAAGAGTGGTAGACGGTTTTTGTAAAAAACCTGTTGGTGTAGTTGCTCTTCGATCTCTTTGAGTTTGTCTAGGCGATCATTGATCTGTGAGAGTGTTGTAGAGATACTGTTGTCATCGGTCAAAAGAAGGTCATAGTTATGCTTAGCGGTTGAACGTAACTTTTCGATGTCTATAATGACATTTGCAATATGGGTTTGAATAACCTCTGGTGCAGACTCAGCGTTAGCGTTGATATGGGTCTCGCTCCAAAGTGAAGAGTAGGTTTCTAGCTCTGTTCGTTTTTCATCATAGATAGCGATACGCTCGGCGTAGAGTTTTGCCCACTCCTCGAGTTTGAGTTTATAGACTTTCCAGCTTGAACGCTCTTTTTGGATCTCTCTAATACTACGTTTGGTGATGAGGTCGTCAAAACTGGCCGCTAAATATGGCTGTATGCTTTCAAGATATGGGGGCAAGGTGACATGCGAGTCTTTGATCTCTTCGGTGTCGACAAAAATATCTCTGATCTCTTTGAGTTTTGTCAGGGTTGCGACGGCCTCTTGAGGAACATCACTGAGAGCAATAAACTTTGCTTTCTCTTCAACAACTGTTGTTGGCTTAGTCTCTGCTTGTATCTCTTCTGCACAGAGAAAAGGTGTTAAGATTAGGGTAGATAAAATGAAGAGCGTCAAAAAATATTTAGGCACGAAGATTTCCTTAAGTTAAAAGATATATTATAGAGTTATTATGTTAAAAATTGCTATTTTTAGAAGGGCTTAGGGATGAAACAGCACATGAAAACAATACGAAAAGAGCATTACCTACAGTTAGCTGTCTTAGCCTTTGGACTTTTACTTTGGTTTATGCCCACGCCTGAAGGACTAAAGCCAGAAGCCTGGCACCTCTTTGCTATTTTCATTTCAGCCATCATGGCGGTAATGGTCAACGCACTTCCCATCTTTACCTCTTCCATTCTAGCCCTTTCTGCTGCTGTATTAACGGGTACCCTTTCGACAAAAGATGCTTACAGTGGCTTCTCTCAAGAGTTCATCTTGCTTATTATCGTCGCTTTTTTGATTGCTCGTGGTGTCATAAAGTCAGGTTTGGGTCGCCGCATTGCCTTTATGATCATTAAACGTTTTGGTAAATCAAGTCTAGGTCTTTCGTACTCAGTCATTGCGGCAGACATGTTCATCTCTCCCGCCTTTCCAAGTAACACAGCACGTTCAGGGATACTCTACCCCATCATCAATGCCTTGGCACACGACAGTGGCTCGAAAGTGGCAGATGGTACCCGTAAAAAGCTGGGTGCCTACCTCATGCTCTCATCTATGGCTGGACTAACCCTCTCTTCAACACTCTGGTTAACAGCGATGGCAGCGAACCCTGCTGGTGCCAAGATGGCGGAGCAGTTCGGTGTGCACATTAGTTTTGGTTCTTGGGCAACGGTGGCCTTTGTTCCGGTGCTTGTACTTTTTGTTTTAGTCCCATGGATACTCTACAAGGTCTTTCCTCCTGAACTCAAAGAGACGCCACAAGCACCACAGATGGCAGTAGAATCTTTAGCGAAGATGGGCAAGGTGAGTAAAAACGAGTGGATCATGATGGCCGTGTTCATCGGTATGGTCTTTTTATGGGTAATGTCGGGTGCATGGGGACTCGACAAGACAGCTGTTGCCTTTTTAGGGCTTGGTATTTTAATGATCACGAAGATCTTTACCCTTGAAGACCTTGCACAAGAGGGAAATGCCTTAGGTACTTTGGTCTGGTTTTCCATACTCTTTGCCTTGAGTTTAAACCTTGAATCATTAGGCTTTATGGCGTGGGTAGGTGGTTTTATCTCGCATGCTGTGGAGGGTTATAGTTGGCCAGTTGTGTATGTTTTGATTACTGTTTCTTACGTGCTTATACACTACTTCTTCGTCTCACAAACAGCGCAGATGTTAGCACTCTTTTCAGTCTTTTTGGGTGTAGCAGTCAAAGCAGGTGTGCCACCAGAGATGATGACCTACATGCTCCTCTTTGCAACCAACTTTAACGCACTCATCACCCCACAAGGCTCTTCCGCCAATGTTATCTACGCAGGTAGTGGTTACTTGGAGTCTAGTGAGATTTACAAATATGGTGGGATTGTCACGCTGGTCAATACTATTGTTTTCTTGACTATAGGTACCGCATGGATGATGATTATCCTTTAGCGATAAAGCCTATATCACCCTTTTTGTAGTGCTTCTCTCTCTTCATCACTCATCTTGATCCATTCGCTATACAAGATACAGGTTCCCTTGATGCAGACTCGACGTGTTGTAGGGTCTTTTTGCTGGGCTTCACTAAAAACACATTGTCCACCAACGGGGATGTTAATGGAAGTTAGCCAATCCTTTGTGAATGATATGCCGGTAAGTAAAAGGGTAAAGCTAACGAGTAAAAGTATGGCAGCGGTAGTTTTTTTCATCATATTCCTTCGTAAAAAAGAAGTGTAGAGAGAAAAAGTGTTGAAATAATGTGAAAAGTAGTTTGGTAGAGAGATCCCTAAAAAAGGATCTCTTTTTGTTCGTGGGTTAGTTCTCTTTTGCCTTACGCTTCATCTTCATCTTGAGTTTGGCGAGTTCACGCATGTCGTCGATACTATCACTCTCATCCACGATCTCAACACCCAAGATGGTCTCGACACAATCCTCAAGGGTTAAGATGCCCTCGGTTTGATCATAACTGTCTTGCACGAGAAACATATGGTCTTTTTTAGCGATAAAGAGGTCGAGTGCTTTGGAAACAGGGATCTTTTCGTTGAGCACAAAGATCTCTTTTTTGATGTCTGCCAAGGTCTGGTTCTCATTTTGGCGTGCGTACTTAAAGATCTTTTTGGTCATAACGATGCCGGTAACATCTTCGATGGACTCTCTGTAAACAGGGATACGGGAGAATTTGTAGATGTCCTCTTCGTTGTTGATAACCTCTTTGAGTGTCATACTCTCATCTAGGGCGAAGACAACACTTCGTGGTGTTAAGACGTCACCCACTTTGATCTTGTCAAGGTTTAAGATGTTCTCGATGAAGTCAGACTCTTTCTCATCAATAACTCCATCATCTTCACTGATAAGCATACTTTCGAGTAGCTCTTCTTTGGTAAAGGTGTTCGCATCATCTTGACCTTTTGAGATGCGGTTGGTGACAAAAAGGGTTAAGACGATGACAGGGTACGTGATCCAGATGAAGACACGAATGATCTGTGTTGCCATAGGTGCTAACTGTTTCCAGTAGATGGCACCAATGGTCTTAGGGATGATCTCCGAGAAAAACAAGATGGCAAAGGTCAAGATGACAGAGACGATAACCATCGCTTCGTTACCAAAGACGATTGCCGCTTGTGCACCGACAACAGCCGCACCGAGTGTGTTGGCGATGGTGTTTAAGATCAAGATAGATGCGATGGATTTGTTGATGTCGAGTTTGTGGTTTTTAAGAAGTTGACCGATTTTCGGGCGTTCTTTCTCTAAAACAGAGACATATGACATATTAACAGAGAGGAGTACGGATTCTAAGATGGAGCAGAGAAAAGAGATGCTCACCGAAAGAAAGAAAAAAAGTATTAGTAAGTCCATAGAGGTGTAAAAAGTCCTTTTATAGGCATAAAATATTGTGTGTACCTATATTTAAAAACATTAGTATAGCCATATATTGATAATTCTTTATAACGAAGGTAGTTTTTTAAAAGAAATGAAAGGTAGAAACCTCGGTTTAACGAGGACTCTAGAATAAAAAGTGTTAGAACTTAATACCACCGATGAGGCGGAGAGAGTTTATACTTGGCTGTTGGTCTAAGTCTACGTACTCATATGTGCCAGTGAAGTAAGTACCTGCAACACCACTATAGCTAAGACGAACACCGTACATCTGCATGGTGTCTTGACCTTTTCCTGTAGATGAACTAATAGATTTGGATGAGTCTAAGTCCCAATAAGTGTAACGCCCACCCAACCAAAGTCCATCTAAGATGTCATAACCAAGTTGTGCCTTGTATGAAGCGGCATTTTGCAAGGTCCCTGCTTCAAAGAAGTGAAAGATCATACCGTTAGCGAAGTATGGGTAACCACCCCATGCTCCAAGAACAGTACTAAAGCCATCACCATCAGAGTATTTGGCAGCACCGGTGGCGAAGTTGATGCCATTGTCAAATGAACCATCAAAACGGATGGAGTAGAGACTGGCGTCAATTGAACGACCAGCTGAACCTGCCGCGCGATCAAGTTTTGCATTATCAGCTAACTGCCCAACCTCTTTCCAGTTAATAAACTGTGCACCGAGATCATAAGAAAAACCACCTGCTTTAGACTTAAAGTCATATTGGGCAAAAAGTGTGTTGTAGAGGTCAGTTGCGTAGTAGTTCCAGAGTTGGAGGTTGTTGGTGTCGTCGTCATACTGATAGGTAGCGGTGATGATACCGGTGTCACCCGCGTTGTCTTTGTCCTCTTGCGAAGCAAAACTGGCTTGAGACATACTGTAAAACTTAGTACCACCGAGTGGAGCTACGTTAGTATCATAAGCACCAGAATCCCAAACACCCGCCATCTTATAGAAATAACCAAAGGCAAAGAGGTTGTTTTCTAACATGGTGTTTGCGTAGTAAGCTAGCTCGAAACTATTTGCAAACATATACCAATCATCCGCATCAACCATTGGTGTAGTTAACTCTTGGCGACCAATCAGTGCTGTATTGCCATTTTCTTGATACTTTATGTAAGCCTCTTGAACGATACCATAGGACTTAGGATCTGCAGCATTAAAAACAAAGTTTCGACTTTCATAGGCAGGATCATTTAGCCCGAAGTCTGTAGTGCCAGCACCCATGAGTTTTGCAGAGAGTCCATGCCATTTTGGTGTCTCAATGGCGAGTTTTCCAACGGTATAGAAACCTTTAGAGTCAAGATGGCCTTTATTAACAGTTGATTTTCCTGGGGGAGGGTTTTTGTAATCGTACTGAACCCAACCTAGACGTAAGTCCCCTGTGACTATCCAACCAGCCCCGAGTTCTAGTCCACGCTTGGTAAACTGCCCAGGCTCATAGGTGTGATCTTGCGAGAGGTTTCCTGGCTGTGCATGTGCATTTTTGTACTTAACACTCTCGGTGCGATCTTGAAGCTCTGAATCAGAGTTAAGGGTCTTGTGCTCATCTAAGTGTGTTTTGGATGCGGAGGCTGTTGTTGCTACAAGGGCTAAGAGCATCGCTGTTAAGAGAGAATATTTCATTTTGAACTCCTTGAGTCAGATTACTGTGCGTAAGGGTTAAGACCCAACTGCTCGATGATGTAGATGGCTGCTTTTTGCCCACGTACACTGTTACCGTACTGGTCAAGTGGTGGAGAGACGACACCGATGGCAAGTTTACCTGGGATGACGGCTAAGATGCCTCCACCAACACCACTTTTAGCCGGTGTTCCTGTGACATATAACCAGTCACCTGCGTTGTCATAAAGACCGGCTGTTGCCATAACGGCAAGAAGTGGTGCAACGTTCTTTTCTTTAAGCATTCGTTTTTTAGTTTTAGGGTTAACACCATGGTTTGCCAGTGTTGCCCCCATCATACCGAGGTCATGTGCTGCGACGTTAACAGAACACTGCTTGGTATAGACGGTTGTTGCCTCAAGTGGATCAGAACCCATAAGGTTGTTTGCATCAAGAAGTTTCGAGATGGCTTGGTTGCTTTTGTTGTCATTGACCTCTGAGATGTAGACTTTTTTGTTAAATGGTAGTTTACGACCAGCGTAGCCGTCCATGTTTTTTTTGATCTTTGTCCAACGCTCTGCAGAGTCCTTCGCTTTGATCCAGCTTGTAGACTGGATAGCACCAGCATTAACGAGTGGGTTACTCGCCGTACGACCGTGTAACTCTATGGCTATCACAGAGTTAAAGGCCATACCGGTGGCATTTACTCCGATCTTATCTTGGAGAAACTTTTTACCTTTTTCTTCCATAAGAAGAGCGGCTGTAAAGGGCTTAGAGATGGACTGTATGGAGACAACAGCAGTGGTGTCGCCTGCTTCATAGACTTTACCCTCAGCCGTAACGATAGAGATACCAAAGATCTTAGGATCAACAACAGCGAGCTCTTTAATGTAGTCAGCGTTTTTACCGCCGTTGTCATCTTTGAACTTGTTGTAGGCGTCTTTTAATACTTTATTGATCTGTTGGTCAGTGAGGTTAACTTTGACATCTTTGGCATAGAGTTGGGCACTAAAAAGGTAAAAGAGGGAGAGTGCTACGGCACCGATTCTCATTTTTTGCTTTGGTTTGGTGGTTAGCAAGGTCATTGTTTTACTCATTTTTAACTCCTGTTTGCGTTAATGTTAGGTTAGTATACATCAAATTTTTAGTTTTGTTAAAAATGATGTTTTATTTGATTTGTTTGGATTGCTTGATGATTTGAACTTTGTCTCATAACTCTTTCCTTTTTGGCACTGCCCAAAAACGAAACCAAAAAGGCGCCTCTAACGGCTTCGGGATCGCTAGCTCGCGACTTCCTTCATTCCACTCTTTGCGTTCCTAAAAACGACAAACTCGCTTTCAGCTCAGACAGTGTCGTTTTTTTAACGGAACTTCATTCGTTTCATTCAGCCCTGCAGATGTTAGAGAGAGCTTCAAGGGGTAACGCATTGATTAATGTGAGAGCTAGTCGCTTTCATTCCTATTTATACGCCTCATTTCCTTACAAAACTTAAGTTCACCAACACTATTGAAAGAGATAAAACCCTTTCTTAGCACTTTTTAGATATAATCGCGAAATTAAAACTTCTGCTTCATTCAGGCTTTTTGTAGCGACTCATTTGAGTGACTATGAAAAGTCTAAACATATAGACAGAAACAAAGCAAGGAAACACAATGCAAAAAATCAGAAACATCGCCGTAATCGCACACGTTGACCACGGTAAAACAACACTCGTAGACGGACTACTTCAGCAGTCAGGTACATTTGGAGATCATGAGCAGCATGACGAACGTGCCATGGACTCAAACGACATCGAAAAAGAGCGTGGAATTACGATTCTTTCTAAGAACACGGCTATCCGTTATGATGGTTACAAGATTAACATCATTGACACTCCGGGTCACGCGGACTTCGGTGGAGAAGTTGAGCGTGTACTTAAGATGGTTGATGGGGCTTTAATCCTTGTTGATGCTTACGAAGGTGTTATGCCACAGACTAAGTTTGTTGTTAAGAAAATGCTAGCAATGGGAATTACACCTATCGTTGTTATTAACAAGATCGACAAGCCAGAAGCTGAATGTGATCGTGTTGTTGATGAAGTCTTTGACCTCTTCGCTGACATGGGTGCAACCGATGAGCAACAAGACTTCAAAGTTATCTACGCGGCTGCACGTGATGGTATCGCTAAAGAAGATATGGATGACGAAGATGGTGACTTTACTTGTCTTTTCAAGTCAATTATCGAAGATGTTCCTGAGCCTCAAGGGGACAAAGAGAACTCTGCACAGGCACAGGTCTTTACACTTGACTACGATAACTACGTAGGTAAGATTGGTATTGCACGTATCTTTAATGGTCAGATCTCTAAGGGTGACAGCGTTCTTCTTGCAAAAGCAGACGGTGAACTTGTAAAAGGTAAGATCTCTAAGCTTATCGGTTTCCTTGGTCTTCAGCGTATGGAGATTGACACAGCAGAAGCAGGTGATATCGTTGCCTTCGCTGGTCTTGAGACAGTAGATGTTGGTGACACGGTATGTGATCCTAACAACCCTGTAGCACTTGACCCAATGCACGTAGAAGAGCCAACACTTTCTGTTATCTTCTCAGTTAACAACTCACCACTTGCAGGTCAAGAAGGTAAGCACGTAACATCGAACAAGATCCAAGAGCGTCTTGAGTCTGAGATGACAACGAACGTTGCCATGCGTTTTGAGCGTATTGGTGAGGGTAAATTCCGTGTTAGCGGACGTGGTGAGCTTCAGATTACTGTACTTGCTGAGAACATGCGTCGTGAAGGTTTCGAGTTCGGAATCTCTCGTCCACAAGTTATCCAACGTGAGATCGAAGGCGTTAAATGTGAGCCATTTGAGCACCTAGTCATCGACGTTCCTGAAGATCTTTCAGGTGGTGTTATCGAGCGTCTTGGTAAGCGTAAGGCTGAGATGAAGTCTATGATCCCAATGGGTTCTGGTTTCCAGCGTATTGAGTTCGAGATCCCTGCTCGTTCATTGATCGGTTTCCGTGGTCAGTTCTTGACAGACACAAAAGGTGAGGGTGTTATGAACCACTCTTTCATCGAGTTCCGTCCATTCTCTGGCGCAGTTGAGTCTCGTCAGTATGGCGCACTCGTTTCTATGGAAAATGGTGTAACACTTTCATTCTCACTTTTCGGTCTTCAAGATCGTGGTGTTCTTTTTGTTGGACCACAGACGAAGGTTTACGAAGGTATGATCGTTGGCGAGCACGCGCGTTCAAATGACCTTGCAGTTAACCCGATTAAAGGTAAGGCACAGTCAAACGTTCGTTCATCTGGTGCAGATGAGGCGATCAAACTTGTTCCACCACGTGACCTTTCACTAGAAAGAGCACTAGAGTGGATCGAAGACGATGAGCTTCTTGAGATTACTCCAGAGAGTATTCGTGTACGTAAAGTATACCTAACAGAGTCAGAGCGCAAGCGCCACGCCCGTAAGAAGTAGTAGCTGGGTCTGCCCCCTCGGGTATCGGCGCAATTTGCACCGGAGTTCACCACTCCACGCACACCAGTGCGCTACCGGGTTCACATCCGGCACAGCTTACTATCTTGATGGAGTGGGACACGGCGTCCATTTTTTAACGCTATGCTAAAATAGAAGTCATGTCCCTCTGCTGGAGGATTGTTGCTTTTATCTTTAAAGTACACTTCGACTACCCATTCTCTTCTCTTTTTCTTAATAAAATAATCTTCCTCACAAAACATGAACACTTTCACAAACTCTCTGCTAAAACTTCATCATGAAATTAAAAGATTTAAAAGTCCAGATGCCCTACTTAGAATTAGAGGCAGAGTTCCACGACAAAACAGATATTAGCCCTCTTAAAAATCCATTTCTTATTAGTTATAGCCCTGATGCGGCTGAGATATTGGGAGTTGAAATAGATGACGAAGATTTTCTGACACAGATCACTAATGGTGACGCCTTACTAGAGGGAAGTGAACCTTTTGCTATGTGTTATGCAGGACATCAGTTTGGTCACTTTGTACCTCGACTTGGAGATGGTCGTGCTATCAACTTAGGTAAAACAGAAAATGGTTGGAACCTACAGCTTAAAGGGGCAGGTCAGACACTTTACTCTCGTCAAGGTGATGGACGGGCGGTACTTCGCTCTTCCATACGTGAGTACCTTATGTCTGAGGCAATGTGCGGGCTTCATATAGCTACTTCTCGTGCCTTGGCGTTAATAGGTTCTGAGCATGATGTAGCACGTGAACGTTGGGAAAAAGGGGCGATAGTCCTTCGTATGTCGACCTCTTGGGTGCGCTTTGGTACCTTTGAGTACTTCTATAACACGAAGCAGTTTGATAAGTTAGAAGCTTTGGCTGACTATGTGATCGATGAGAGCTATGCCCACCTTAAAGGTCAAAAGGATGCTTACTTCTTGATGTTTGAGGAGTTGGTAGACAGAACAGCGCTACTTTTGGCAAAGTGGCAAGGGGTAGGCTTTAACCATGGCGTGATGAACACGGACAATATGTCGATGGCAGGACTGACCATAGACTATGGCCCTTTCGCCTTTTTAGATGACTATGACTTTGAGTACATCTGTAACCATACGGACACGCAAGGGCGTTACGCTTTTGGTCAGCAACCAGCAGTGGCGCAGTGGAACCTCTCCATGTTGATGCATGCGCTCTCTCCACTAATCAGTTTTGAGCGGATGCAAGAGGCTTTAGCAAAGTATGAAACGCTTTACAGTGAGTACTATATTGGGTTTATGCGTAAGAAGTTGGGGCTGTTAGTCGAGGATGAGGATGATCTTCCTATGTTACGGTGGCTGTTTGGCATGATGCAACAAGAGGGTATAGACTATAACTCATTTTTCAGGATCTTGAGTCGTTATGATGACGATGGTAGTGCGATCTTGGCCATGTGTGACTTGCAAGACCCTATGCGTGACTGGCTTGTACATTACTCTAAGCGATTAGAGAAAGAGCAGACTTCTGTTAGTGAGCGACATACGCAGATGTTGGCAACGAACCCAAAGTATGTTTTGAAAAACTATATGTTGCAGTATGCTATTGATAAGGCTGATCGGGGTGATTTTAGTGGGATTTTTGAGCTATTAACACTTGCTCGGGCTCCTTTTGATGAGCATGTGGAGTTGGAATCGTTTGCGGGGAGTGCGCCTAAAGTTTTTAAGAATTTGAAGTTGTCTTGTTCTTCATGATACGTCATTCCTGCGAAGGCAGGAACCCACAGATAATTTTGGTCTTTTAACTTTCTGGACTCAATACTATTCATGACTATACTCTTTCCTTTTTTATTCGCAAAAAACGAAACCAAAAAGCGCTCGTGGCGGCTTTCCCTAAAGGGATTTCCTTTGGTCACAGCCCGATAGCTATCGGGTTCACTCCTTGCGTTCATTTCATTCCTAAAAATGACAAACTCCCGATGGTCAAACAGTGCCATTTTCTTAACGGAACTCCATTCACTCCACTCGTCTTTGCAGATGCCACGAATAAACTCAAGCAGTGACGCACTGATTAATGTGAAAGCATGCGCTTTCATCCCCACTCAAACAAACTCCCAGCACTAGCTACTTGAGTCGTAGAAATATAGAGGGCAATAAACAGACTGCTTTAGTGGCTGAACCACAACGTCTCAACAACAGCGCCTCTCTCTTTTCTCAAAAATTACTCTCTGGCGCGACAGAGATAAAGAGCTAAAGCTCAATGCAGGGCGGAACTAAATTTCGCATCGTAGAAAAGTTTGGAGAATCACAATTTCATAGGCAAGGGAACTAGACATCAAAAGTAAATCTATTAGAAAAACTAGAAAGAAATCCTCTGTAACCTTCTCGTTACATTGCTACCCTATTATTCCACCATCAAACATCCAACAAGGAATATACATGTTCAAGAAATTAGCTACAAGCGCTCTTCTTATTGCTGTTGCTGCGACTGCTTCTGTCGCAGGCGACAAGTTTAGTGGTGCGGGTGCATCATTTCCAGCTCCACTTTATTACGACTGGGCTTACAAGTACGGTAAAGAAACTCACTCACGTGTAAACTATCAGTCTATCGGTTCGGGTGGCGGGATCAAGCAGATCTCTAAGCGTATCGTTAACTTTGGTGCTTCTGACAAGCCTCTTAAGTCAAAAGAGCTTGCGAAGAAAAAATTACTTCAGTTCCCTGCGGTTATTGGTTCGATTGTTATTGCGCTTAATGTTCCTGGTATCGAAGATGCAAAACTGCATCTTAAAAATGAAGTGGTTGCAGACATCTTTGCCGGTAAGATCACGAAGTGGAATGATGCGGCGATCGTAGCGGACAACAAGGGACTTAAACTTCCTAACCAAGAGATCATTGTTGTTCACCGTTCTGATGGATCGGGTACGACATACAACTTTACGTACTACCTAAACAAAAGCTCTAAAAACTGGGCTGACAACTATGGTGCGGGCAAGGCGATCGACTGGGCTGTTGGTATTGGTGGTAAGGGTAACGAAGGTGTTGCTTCACTTGTTAAGCAGACGCCATATACTATTGGTTATATCGAAAACGCTTACAAAGAGAAAAACCACCTTTCAGCGGCAGTTCTTCAGACAGCAAGTGGTAAATGGGTAGAGGCTAAAGAGGCAAACTTCAAAGCAGCCGCGAAGTACGCTTCATGGACAAAAGAAGACAACTTTTATGCGATGCTAGCACTACAACCAGGTGACACATCGTACCCTATCGTTGCCGCAACATTTATCCTTCTTCCTGTTGAGAAAGCTAAGATGAACCAAAAAGTCATTAAGTTTTTTGACTATGCATTTAAGAGTGGTGATGCAGCAGCTAAGAAGTTAGGGTATATCCCACTTCCAGAGGCGACAAAAAACATGATACGGGAATATTGGACAACAAACATCAAGTAAAAGTAAAAGTTCCAGCTTCGGCGCGATTTGCACCGGAGTTCACCTCTCTACGCACAGCAGTGCGCTATCGGGTTCACATCCGGCACAACTCACACCAAATCTGAAACTTTTACGACGGGGAAACTGTTTTGGGATGGCTACTGTTTCGACGAGCTTCGCCGTCGGTTGCGGTTGCTAACTTGTAAGTAGTTCAAGTTTTCCGTCATCCCTGCGAAGGCAGGGATCCACGAATCTCAACCTTCCAATAATTTAAGAACCCACTCAGACAAACTAAGTCACCCTTATTCACCATTCACCATTCACCATTCACCATTCACCATTCACCATTCACCATTTATCCAATGTCACAACTTTGTAACCTTGATGTAACCAAGCTGTTTTATACTTCGCACAACAAAAAAGGGTAGGAGTACCCAACAGGAGAATAAAATGAAAAAAGTGATTTTAAGTACATTAGCAGCGTTGACGCTAACAACATCTGCAGCGGTAGCTGGTGAGCCGGTTGAGTGGTATTCAAATGCGAGTAAATTAAAATTTAGTGGATTGACTTATCTTGGATACACAAATTATCAATATGATAATACTCAGGGTGAAAAATTCAGTGGTACACCAAATGGGACCTATGATGCGAATAAAGACCTTAGAGGAGACAGTTTAAATAAGTTTGAGATGCGTCGTGCATACATTCAGGTCAAAGCATACCTTTTAGAAGACCCTAAGTCATATTTTCGTGTTACTTTAGACATGGAGCACGTAACTAGTGATGCAACTGCAGGAGATTACAATGTTCGTTTTAAGTATGCTTACCTTTACTTAAATGAGATCCTTCCATATACAGGTGTTGAACTTGGTATAGCTCACCGTCCTTGGATTGACTATGAGGAGCATAACTCTTGGTTCTATCGTGATACTCATTGGGTATTTACTGAGGCAGATAATTCAGCGAAGCTTTCGAACTCAGCTGATATTGGTTTTAACCTTAAGACGAAAACAGAATACTTTTCAAGTGAGATTGGTATGTTCTCAGGTGAGGGTTATCACAATGTTGAAGATGGCAAAGGTCTTTCTTTAGAGTGGAGAGCAACAGGTCATCTTCTAGGAAAGCATAAAAAAGATGCTCAAAATAGTGAGACATATTGGGATGCTTCATTCTTTGGTCAATATAATAAACAAAATAATAAATATACGCAAGTGACTGTTGGTAATCCAAATGGAAATCAAGATCTTGTGTGGGGTGGTCTTCACACAGTGTTTAATGTGCCAGCCTTCATGATTGCAGCACAATATATCCAGTCACAGGATACAATGGATGGCCCAGATATTTATAAAAAGGCGGGTAAAGGTTACAATGGACACGCTGTATTTAGATTTGGTGATGAGAAGCAGTTCCGTGTAGTAGGTCGTTATGACTCTTGGACTTCTGATCAAAAGTTTGGGCTTAACAATAATGAAACACTAGAGAAAAAGACCTATTATGCAGGTTTTGTTTGGGCACAAAATAAAAATGTACAATGGGTTGCTAACTACTTACAGTATGATAATGATATTACATCTAATGGTGATATAGCTGACGGTGCAAAAGCTAACTCTTCTCAGTACATGCTAACTGCACAACTTTCATTCTAAAACTTAACAAAAATGCCTTCGGGCATCCCTTTTTATAATTCTCCTCAAATTATAAGTGACTTCTTTTTGAAGTCACATCTTCTAAAACTGAAAAGACTTTCTAAAACGTTCTTCTTCAAGAGAGGCTTTTTCCTCAACTTCTTCGACTATTTGACTAAGATCTTTTAACATCGTAAACGAGACACTCTCTGTACTGTTGGAGTGTTTGCTTCCTTCGATCTTCACAAAACCTAGCCGCTCATAGAGCGCGATGGCGGGGTTGTCTTCTCGTACACTCAGTGAGAGTTGCTTGTATAGTTTGGCTGTCTCACGCATGAGTTGATGCATAATCTTTGTGCCTATGCCTTGGTTGCGAAACTCTGGAAGAACCGAAAAGACGAGTTCGGGGGTATGGGCATCAACATGACCAAAACCATTGGCAAGTATGCGTACCCAAGCGCCGCCAGCGAGTTTGTTGTCAACAAAAGCGTAAACGCCAATGTCTCCGTTGAAGTTACCGTAGTTACGGTGGTATTGCTCTAAGTAAGGGTGGTCCTCTAAGGTCTCACCACTCTCATCGAGTCTAGCGGCATAATGTAACAGGTCTTTGACCATAAAGTGCTCTGATGAGCGTAAAAAGTAGAGTTCAATATTCATAGTAGAAGTATAGCAACTTCTAGCGTTTATCTTTTTTTGATCTCTTTTTCATAACGGTGTACTTTTGCAACCAGCTTTGTGTAATAACGCCTGCTTTTTCTGCGCATTGTATTTAGTTTCATTTGAAATCCTTTTAAGGCATAATAAACGAACAATATCACCTAGCGATTACACAGGGTTGTGCCTCTGTAACCATCTTGTTACATTGAGTTGTTACAATCGCGAAAATTCTTACACAATTTGGTGGGAACATGTAGACAAGGAAGACGATGCTACCAAAGTACGAACAGAAGATCAAAGATATACAGAACATGATCGCAGAACTTATGGGTCAGGTGGTTGAGGCAAACCAAGTGACACTTGATGCCTACAAAAACCATGACAATGCTCAATACGACAAAGTGCGAAACATCTTAAAGTCCATTGGGTCTGAGGCAAACGCTATCGATAATGAGATCGTTAAGACCTTTGCACTTTTTGGTCCAGAAGCGCAAGAACTGCGTATGTTAGTGGCGTATTTAAAACTCACTAATGAGCTGCTTCGTATCGCCGAAGGTAGTAAAAAGTATGCAAAACGTATGCGTGAGCACTGTGAAGGTGAATGTAACCTAGCACCATTTGATGACATTGTTATCAAGCTTCATACGACTTCACTTAACGCTATGACTTATATTGAAGCGTGTTTCAACAAACCAGGTGAGTGTAATGTTGAAGACCTCTACCGTAAGATCATGGTGGAAGAGAGCAAGAACGATGACCTTTTCAGCATCTTAGAAAAAGAGATCATGACGCAGATCATGGGCGAACAAGAGCTTTCAGTCGAGTATGTTCGTATACTTGGTACACTACGTAAGCTAGAGCGCGCTTGTGATCGCGCTGTTAACATCGCTAACCTTCTGCTCTATGCGGCAAAAGGTGGAGAGATCAAAGTCTACTAAACAAGGAGTATGAGATGAGTGCATTTATCGTTATCGTTGAAGATGAAGAAGATATTTTAGAGCTCATTGAGTACAACCTTGAAAAAGAGAACTTTGACACCATGGGCTTTACGAGCACCAAAAATGTTGCTCAACTCCTCGAAGAAGAAGATGTTGACCTCCTCATCATGGATCGTAATCTACCGGGTGTAGAAGGAAGCGAATTTGTGGCGCAGATGCGCGACATAGGCATGGATACCCCGGTCATCTACCTCTCTGCAAAAAACAAAGAGAGTGACATCGAAGAGGGCTTTGAACGAGGTGGCGATGACTACATCACCAAACCCTTTAACATGAAAGAGCTCATCCTCCGTATTAAAGCCATTTTAAAACGTACTCAAAAAGACAAAACAGAAGGTAAGGTAATCTATCGTGACATTACTTTAGACCTTGGTTCACGAGAACTCTCTATTGAGGGTGAGAACATCGAGCTGACTAAGCTTGAGTTTGACCTTCTCCATACCCTCATTGGTAACCAAAACATTGTTTTAGACCGTGACTACTTACTAGAGCATGTCTGGGGTGGTGATGCCATCTACCAAGACCGTACTGTCAATGTCGCGATTAACCGTCTTAAAGAGAAGATCGATCCGAGTAAGACAAAAGAGTACATCAAAACCGTTCGTGGGGTGGGTTACACTCTGTGCTAAAACTCCACCACTTCTTTTTTGCGAACATCGTTGGGCTCTTTATGGCGACCCTTATCGTCTCCTCTTTGGTTAGTTACTACACCCTAAAATCATTTGTTATCTCAGAAAACACAGAGCAGTTAGAACATAGCATCACCTTGATGCAGATGCAGCCTTACCACATCAGTGACTTAGATCGTATCGCTGCAAACACCCATGCAGCCATCCAAGACCGTGTTACCTTTGTTGCTGAAGATGGGCAAGTCTTAGCCGACAGTAATAGCGACAAGTTTAGTATGGAAAACCATGCCAACCGTGTTGAGATCATGCAGGCACGACGTGATGGACTGGGTGTAGACAACCGTTACTCGGTGACAACGCATGTGCATTATCTCTATGTCGCCAAGAAGATTTTGGTGGACGATAGTGTGATCTATATCCGTTTAGCTACACCACTGAACACCATTATGTCTAACTTCTATACCCTTTGGTCACGTTTGATCTTTATCTTTTTACTCTTCATGACCTTAGGTGTTATGGCAGCGTACCAGATGAGTAAGCGTGTGCGTTATGACATCGAGCAGATCGTCGTCTATTTGGGTGAGATCTCTAACAAAAATTATAAAGCGGTCATCAAAACAGAGTACTTCCAAGAGTTTTTACATATCGCTCTTAACCTTAAAGACTTAGCGAAAAAACTGGCGACACGCGACAAGCAAAAACGTAAGTACACCGCAAAACTACGTCTCGTCAACAAGCAACGAAACGACATTTTGTCTGCCATCTCACATGAGTTTAAGAACCCACTTGCTTCCATCATGGGCTATGCCGACACTCTCTTGGACGATCCAAACGTAAACCCTAAGATCCGTGTGCGATTTTTGGAGAAGATCCTCTCGAATTCACGTAAAATCGCCTATATGATCGATAGGCTTGCTCTATCAGTTAAGCTTGAGAACAACGACTTGACCATCCATCCTATGCGTTTTAACCTGGTCGATCTTATTGAAGATGTGGTCTTAAACCTCTCTACGAAGTATCGTGATCGAGAGATCAAGTTTCATGGTGAAGAGTGCATGGTCTTAGCGGACAAAGATATGTTAGACAATGTTTTGACTAACCTTGTTGATAACGCTCTGAAGTACTCAGAAGATGATGTCACCATCTCGCTTTCTGACAACAAACTCATGGTTATAGATAAAGGGATGGGCATCAGTGAAGCCGACATCGACAAGGTTGCTTCGAAGTTCTATCGTGTGCATAAAAATACATGGGACAACTCCATGGGCTTAGGCTTGGCTATTGTGAGTTACATCTTAAAGTTACATGACTCTTCGTTGATCATAGAGAGTAAGGTGGGTGAAGGTTCTCTTTTTGGTTTCTCGGTTAAGAAAATGAGTAAAGGCGCTTGTAAATAGCCCACTTCTGCTAAAATATAGAGATGATAAAACTTCCCTCTGCCTTAACACCTGTCATAGAAAACCTTCTGCAACACAAGCTTAGACCTGTGGTAGTTGGCGGTTTTGTACGTGATGCACTGCTTGGACTTCCCTCAAAAGATATCGATATCGAAGTGTTTGGTGTGAAGGACTTATCCACCTTGGCAAGCCTGTTACAGCCGTTTGGCAAGGTCAATACCGTAGGTAAAAGCTTTGGCGTTGTTAAACTGCAACTAGATGGTGTAGCGTTGGACTTTTCGCTTCCTCGAACAGAACAGAAAGTGGCCAAAGGGCACAAGGGTTTTGATGTTACCTTGGATGGCTCACTTAGTTTTAAAGAGGCGGCGTCGCGTCGTGACTTTAGCATCAATGCTATGGGGTACGATCTTAAAGAGTGTAAACTTCTTGATCCCTTTAAGGGTGAGCATGATCTTAAGCAGAAGCGACTCACCTTTGTGGATGCTGAGACCTTTGTTGAAGACCCACTTCGGCTCTACCGTGGGGTGCAGTTTGCGGCAAGATTTGAACTGCAACCGACAGAAGAGCTGACACGTTTAGCGCAGAAGATGGTGAACGATAAGATGTTAGAGGAGCTTCCAAAAGAGCGTGTTTTTGAGGAGTTTAAAAAGCTTCTACTAAAAAGTGAACGCCCCTCTCAAGGCTTTAAGGTCTTGGACACTTTTGGAATGTTGCCATACTTCTCAGAGCTTTTAGCCCTACAAGGTGTACCTCAAGATCCTCTCTATCACCCCGAAGGTGATGTTTGGGTGCATACCTTGATGGTAGTCGATGAGATGAGTAGACTTCATAGTGATAACAGAGAACAAAACCTCTACCTCTCTTTAGCCGCACTCTGTCACGACTTGGGTAAAAGTAATACTACTGAAGAGGTGGATGGACGCATCCGTGCTATTGGGCATGAAAATACAGGGGTACCATTAACAGAGCAGTTTTTAGCGCGTCTAAGTGATGAGAAAGCCCTCTTCGAGAAGATCATCCCCCTTGTTAAACATCATCTCAAGCCCTTGCAGTTTTTTAAACAGGGTGCTAAAGCAGCAGCTATCAGACGTTTGGCAAATCAAGTAAATATCAGCGAGCTAGTTCTAGTCGCAAAGGCAGACTATTTGGGACGAACAACACCCGAGGCTCAAGCCGGAGCTTTTGAAGCAGGCGAGTGGTTATTGGAGAGAGCAGAAACACTCAAGGTGGACAAAAAACCGATGGATGCCCTTTTACAAGGTCGTGATCTTATTGCTGCTGGGTTGAGACCTTCAAAGGCTTTTAAAACCATTTTACATCGAAGCTATGAGGCGCAGATAGAAGGTGAGATTAATACATACGAAGAGGCTCTACTCTGGCTCCAAAAAGAGCTTGAAAGAGCGTAAACTAGGGGTTGTTATTACAAATGTAACCTTCTTGTAACCAAACTACTCTAAAATCTCGTCATCAAAAAGCCTAGGATTATGGGTTAAAAAATGAAAGAGAAGTGCTTCGATGACGAAAATCATAGATAATATCTTTGCTAACTCCACCCGTCTGATCGCCATAACGGTGCTCTTTATTACGGCGTGGATCTTTACGGTGCTGTTTCAAGAGTCACTGCTCTCTATGCAGACTTTTGGACTGGACTTTGTGACCGAGTCTAAGTGGGCGCCTAACTTAGAAAAATTTGGTGCCTTTGCGGCCATTATGGGTTCGGTTATCTCCACCTTTTTGGCGATGGTACTTGCAGTGCCGGTGGCTATTGGTGTTGCTATCTTTTTGAGTGAGATCGCACATGAGCGACTTAAAGCACCAGTGGGTGTCTCCATAGAGCTTTTAGCTGCCATCCCTTCGGTTATCTATGGTATGTGGGGTCTCTTTTACTTTGTGCCGATCATACGTGACATCTTTGGGGGCATTGGTATTGGTATGCTTACGGCGGGTATCGTACTTGCTATTATGATCTTACCGTTTATGGCAGCAGTAACACGTGACGCTATGAACACTACTCCCGACATCTTAAAAGAGTCTGCTTACGCGCTCGGTGGTACGAAGTGGGATGTTATACGTGACATCGTTATCCCTTACTCTAAAGCAGGGATCATTGGTGCACTTATCTTGGCACTTGGTCGTGCAATTGGTGAGACGATGGCGGTTACCTTTGTTATGGGTAATGTCCATAAAGTATCTTGGGATCTTACTCAACCAGCAACATCCATCCCAGTAACCCTTGCGAACGAGTTTACAGAGGCAGACACAGACCTCTACTTCTCAAGCCTCTTTGAGTTGGCGCTTATCTTGTTGGTGATCAGTTTTACCATTATTTCTATCGCGAAGTTCTATTTCCTTCGCCGTAAAAGGAGCGTGTAATGACAGCTACACAAAAACGTGTCTTTGTGAACCGTATCGTGATGGCACTTTCGACGCTTTCAGCAGGAATCGGTCTCTTTTTCCTTTTTTGGATCCTCTATATCTTGGTGAGCAACGGGGTTGAGGCGATCAACTGGGACATCTTCTTGTTTGAGGGTGCACCTCCAGGTTATGAAGAGAGTGGGCTTAAACAGGCGCTTGTTGGTCAGCTTATTATCGTTGGTATAGCAACGCTTGTGGGTGTTCCTTTAGGGATCTTGGCGGGAACCTACTTAAGTGAGTACGGTCAAAAGTCAAAACTAGCAGAGACCATCCGTGATATCTCGGACATTATGATGTCGGCACCTAGTATTGTTGTGGGCTCGTTTGTCTACGCCATCATGGTCGTACCGATGGGTCACTTTAGTGCGTGGGCAGGTATTGTGGCACTGACCATCATTATGTTGCCGATCATCTTGCGTACCACAGATGACATGCTTCACTTAGTACCAACAACTTTACGTGAGGCAGCCTTTGCACTGGGTGCACCAAAATACAAGGTTATCATCCAAGTCGTTTACCGTGGTGCTAAAGCAGGTATCTTGACGGGTATCTTGTTGGGTGTAGCGCGTGTGGCAGGCGAGACGGCACCACTGCTCTTTACCTCGTTTAATGATAACTTTATGAGTACCGATCTTATGGAGCCGATGGCCTCTTTGACGGTCACGATGTATAATTATGCGACAAGTCCCTATGAAGATTGGCAGCGCCTTGGTTGGGCAGCAGCCTTCATCTTATCTATGTTTATTCTGAGTCTAAATATCTTAGGCCGATTAGTTTTACTTACGAAAAAAGGCAAATAATGGCAACTATCTGTAACGTTAGCGAAGAAAAAGCGCTCGAGATCAAAAAACTTCAGTTTACTTATGCAAGTGCGGATGAGCCAAGTCTTAAAGAGATTAGTATGCCCATCGCTAAAAACTCGGTGACGGCATTGATCGGTCCATCGGGGTGTGGCAAGTCAACACTGCTTCGCTCTATTAACCGTATGCACGACCTCTACCCGGGTAACAAGTACGAGGGTGAGATCATCTATAATGGTCGTAATATCCTTGATGCGAAAGAAGATCTTATCAATCTGCGCATTAATATCGGTATGATTTTTCAAAAGCCTACCGCCTTTCCTATGAGTATTATGGACAATGTGGCGTATGGTCTTAAACTTCAAGGTATTAAAAACAAGACTGAACTTAAAGATCGTGTTGAAAAAGCACTGACGGATGCGGCGATCTGGAAAGAGGTCAAAGACCGTCTCAAACATGATGCGAACGGTCTCTCGGGTGGTCAGCAACAGCGTCTTTGTATTGCACGTGCTATTGCGGTTGAGCCTGAGATCTTACTCTTTGATGAGCCTACATCAGCACTTGACCCTATCTCTACTCAGGGTATTGAAGAGTTGGTAACAGAACTTAAAGAGAAAGTTTCCATCGTTATCGTAACACACAACATGCAACAAGCGGCGCGTGTGAGTGACTATACAGGCTTTATGTACTTAGGCGAGTTGATAGAACTAGGAAAGACAGAAGAGCTTTTCGTAACACCTGCAGAAAAGTTAACCGAAGAGTATATTACCGGTAAGTTTGGTTGATCTAAGCAGGATTTACCTGTAAACTGTACTACTCACGTCAAGAGAGCTAAAGTGCAAAAAGCACTTTAATAATCGCATCACTCTCTAGAGTCTCTCCCGTATACTTCTTAATCTTGATACCATACTTGCTTTTAAGTAGATATGCCCTCAAAATATCAGTTCTTTCAAAAAAATGCTACTATTACGGCATCAACAAAATACCCAAGTAGAGCAGATGCCAAACGACAAACAGACCCACGACAAATATAAGATCTTACAGACCCAGTTCGGGCATAAAGCGTTTCGACCGCTTCAAGAAGAGGCAGTTGATGCTATTTTAAGTGGTAGAGATCTACTAATGATTTTACCTACGGGTGGAGGAAAGTCGCTTGCTTTTCAGCTTCCAACGCTGATGATGGAGGGGACAACCATTGTTATCTCGCCCCTGCTCGCCTTGATGCATGACCAAGTGCAGTCACTTAAGGCACAGGGCATGCGCGCTGAGATGCTCTCTTCTATGCAGAGTGGCGAAGAGGGTGGTGACATTGTGCGTCGTCTTTATGCTGGTGAGATCGACTTTTTGTACCTCTCTCCTGAGCGCCTTAACACCGATGGCATGCGTAACATTCTGACGCAGATAAAGCTTAACTACTTTGTGATTGATGAGGCACACTGTATTAGTGAATGGGGACATGAGTTTCGTGGGGATTACCGTGCACTTTCACAACTTAAAGAGATCTATCCGAACACTTCAATAGCGGCTTTTACGGCGACAGCAACAGAACACGTTCGTCATGACATCGTACGTAACCTAAGGCTAGAAAATGCGGTTGTTTTAAAGGGAAGTGTTTTTAGAGATAACCTGCAGATCACCGCGCGTCACCGCATGGGAGATGGTTACAACCAACTGACAGATTTTTTAGATGACCATACAGAAGAGAGTGGGATTGTCTACGCTTTTTCGCGTAAGAGTGTGGAGGCTATTGCGGCGCATCTTGTGAAAAAAGGCTATAGGGCAGCGGCGTATCATGCGGGTATGCCAAGTGCACAGCGTAACAGTGTTTTCCATGACTTTGTGCATGATGAGGTAAAGATCATTGTGGCGACCATCGCGTTTGGGATGGGGATCGACAAGAGTAACATCCGTTTTGTGGTGCATATGTCACTTCCAAAGACTTTGGAGAACTATTACCAAGAGATCGGTCGTGCAGGGCGTGATGGTGATCATGCAGATGTTGTTCTGCTCTTTAGTGCAGGTGACACCATACAGCAGAAGCGTTTTGTTGAGATGAATGATGGTGATGAACAGTATAAAGCACACATGTTACAAAAACTGGCCACCATACAGCGTTTTGCTAGCAGTGAGACTTGTCGGCACCAACAGTTAGGCGCCTACTTTAATGATGATCTTGAGGTGTGTGGAGACAAGTGTGACAACTGTTTGGAACCAGACCATGACAAACGTGACATCAGTATCGAAGCACAAATGCTTCTCTCCACCGTCTATCGAACAAGACAGTCCTTTGGTAAGAACTATCTCATCGACATTCTACGTGGTTCAAAAGAGCAGAAGATCTTGGCCAATGGACATGATAGTTTGAGTGTTTATGGTGTAGGTGAGAAGTTAAGTAAAAAGCAGTGGTTTGTTGTCATCGATCGTCTCTTAGAGGTTGAAGCCTTGAGTGTGAATGAACATCAGGGACTAATGCTGAGTGAGACGGGACTGCAGATATTAAAAGGAAAGACACCACTTCTTATTCGTTCTGAGCGTCTTAATGTTAAAGCGAAGACGGTGAAGAAGTCAGCACCTGAGAGTTTTGACTATGATGTTGGACTCTTTGAGGAACTACGGGCACTTCGTCATGAGATCGCACAAGAGAGTAATGTTCCGGCTTACATCGTCTTTGGTGACAAAACACTCAAAGAGATGGCAGCGAAAAAACCAGAAAGTAAAGATGCGATGTTACAAGTGGGTGGCATAGGTGAGGTGAAGTTTGAGCGTTATGGTGAGAAGTTTTTAACCTTACTGCAATCCTTATAAGATTTTAAACGTCCAGATCGTCCCAAAACTCATCATAACTAAGATTCGTCATGGGATCTTGACTCGCCATCTCTTCTTCTTTTGCTTCAAAGTACTGCTGTAGTGCTTCATTTATCATGGTGTCAGCATCTTTGTTAAGCAGTTCTCCAAAGACCTTGAGGCGTTCAGTTGTTTCTGCGTCGAGTGTAAAATTATGCGTATTCATTGTGCTACCTATAATTGGATAGATAGCATTATACCACTACCCAAAGGTCAATGCGACGGTCGTTCCTTCTTCTGAAGAACTCACCTTAATACTGATCTCCATTGCATCACAAAGACGCTTCACGATATCGAGACCAAGTCCACTACTACTCTGTTCTGAATAGTTGCGTTCGAAGATGCGTTCAGGGTTTTTAATACCACTACCACTGTCTTGTATGTAGAGTGCTTTATCTTTGACATACAGCGACACGGTGCCATCATGGCGGTTGTATTTACAGGCATTTGAGAGTAGATTATGCAGGAGCTGTTTAAAGGCATTTTTATTGATGTGCGCTTGAAATCCACTACAGGTTATGGCGAAGTTTAGGCTTGGAAAAATGCGTTCATAGCTACCTATCTGTTCGCGAATGAGATGACAGAGATCGACATCTTCAAGTAAAAAGGTGTCCTCCTCGAGCAAAACCTTGAGGTTATCATGAAGTTCAGAGATCTCATAGGAACTTTTAACAATGCGTTGAAGGGCTTTGTTCTCTCTAAAGGCCTCATTTTTGCTTAGAAGTTTGATGTTAAGCTTGATGGTGGTTAATGGGGTGTTGAGATCGTGAATGAGGTCTTTGGTAAACTTATCGAGCTTTGTGATCGCCTCTTTCATGGGGCGTAGAGCAGTTTTTGTAAGAAGAATACTCAGTAGGGCAAAGAAGATTAGAAGAAGTAGTTGTGCAGCGATGATCTGCATACGCAAGGTTTGAATATGTGCATCAAAATGGGCACGATCTTTAATAATATGGATATAGTGGGTGTGCCATTTGTTAGCGGGAACATACTTCTCAATAGTGGTATCTGTCAGTGTGATAGCATCCATCGAAAAATTCTTAATCTCTTTTATCTCAATAACATGATGAATATCTTTAGTGGTAATGGGCTCATGCATCTTAAGTTGACGAGCATAATTAATAATCGCAAAGTGTTCATCTTTAACATGTTGTTGGTACTGTTGTTTGTAGTAGAAGTGTCCTGCCACTAAAATGAGGATGGCAACACTACTAAAGTAGGCGAGGAAAAACTTCCAAAATGCCTTTTTTTCATGAGTTTGCAAGGCGGTATCCTGTTCCTTTTACAGTCTGGATGGGTAGACCGTACTTTCGAAGTTTATTGATATGCACGCGTAGTGCCCCTTCGCTTGCCTCTTCTCCATCGGAGAGTTCGATTAAGATGTTCTCTTTGGTGATGGTGGTGTTGAGTTGCTTAAAAAAGAGGGTTGTGAGTTTGAGCTCTACCGGTGAGAGGGGAAGATAGCGTTCATCTTGATAAAGTTCGTTGGTGTCGATGTGAAAATGGTAGTTATCTACGCTGATGATGTTGTCGGTGATCTTGAGCCGCTTACGTATGAGTGAGGTAATGCGGACAATGAGCTCGTCGAATTCAAATGGCTTTTTGATGTAGTCATCCGCTCCGACACCGAAACCTTTAGAAAGTGAGGCGATGTCACTCATGGCGGTGATAAAGATAGCAGGGGTGTCGTCACCACTTTTACGAAGTCCATCTAGAAGTTCAAAGCCATTGACAAAGGGAACGTTGACATCAAGTAGAAGAAAATCATAAGCGTTCATGAAAGTCGCATCGAGTGCCTTTTCTCCGTCACCAACCCATTCGACCTCAAACCCTTCGAGTTCGAGAAGTTCTACCAGTGTCTCTGCTAAGTTAACGTCATCTTCGAGTAGTAATAAGCGTGCCATGAAACCCCTTTTGTAATGTCATCATGACATAAAGGGATTAAGAGAGTGTTAACGCTTACCTTTTCCTTTTGTGTTTTGTGGATATTCGTCGTGACAATACTCGACTCCAAGCGAGCAACAACCCTCTGTGACACCACTGTTCTTTAGCCCTTTATCAAAGGCCCAGTAGTGGTTGTAACTACCATCACGTAAGATGTTAAAGGTGTCTACTAGTGCTGCGTTATCACCCGCTGCTTCAATATCGATGTCTAAGTCATTAACGTCGGTCACTTCGACCATACAACCAACTTCTAGCGCGGCTTGTTGGGAACTTTTACCTTTAGCATAGAGATCGTCATAGAGTTTTTGAATCTCGTCAATAGCATAAACACCAGCAGGCATTGATGATAGCTCTTCTGCTGAGTAGTTAATAGTGTAATCGGGAATGTTTGTAATGTTAAGGTCATACCACGCTACAAGGTTTTGAACTAAAGTGATATGTTGACTCTCTGATTTGGTTGCAATGTTTTCAAACTGCTTACTCGGGTAGAGTGTATTGAGCGCAAGGTAGATGTCGTAAGCTAATTTCTCTTCATGCCACATATAGGCAAGCGCATATTTTTGCTCATCATTGAGGGCATCTTGGGTATAGTCGTTTAAGTTGATACTTTTCATCAGTGAAGTGTCTTGTGCATTTGGCTGTTCAGTTTCGTCGCCACAGCCACTCAAGAGAAAAAGAGCGGATGTTATTAGTGTGCCTGAGATAATCTTAGGGAGGTAGTTCATAGGGTTTCCTTCTGTTTTGATGAAGGTATTGTCACACAAGAGTGTTAGCGAAGAGTTACTATAAATGCTACTTTATAGGTGGAGTATAGCTATTTTGTCCCTTTTAAAGGTAGATGAGAAACTCTATCAGTATTTTATAAGTGAATGCAAAGTATAATGAAAATATGAGTAATGAACACGTTGCCAAAAAGAAATTTGGCCAGAACTTTTTAAAAGACCGAAGTGTTCTCTATAAAATCGTCGAAGCGATGCCCAAGAGTGATAGTATTATCGCCGAAATTGGGCCTGGCTTAGGTGATTTAACTAAGTTTTTAGTGGATGTCAAGAGTGTTGTTGCTTTTGAGGTCGATACCGATTTATGTCAGTACTTAAACCGCGAGTTTAAACAAGAGATCAAAACCAGCCAGCTCACCCTTAAGTGTGGTGATGTGTTAGAGGCGTGGCAGAGTGAGCTTTTGGATGAGACCTATGCATTAGTGGCGAACTTGCCCTACTACATAGCTACAAACATCATCCTCAAAGCCCTCGCCGATCCAAACTGCGAATATTTACTGGTCATGATTCAACGTGAGGTTGCAGAGAAGTTCTCTGCATCTGCGGGAGACAAAAACTTTGGTGCATTAAGTATCATCGCGCAGACAGTGGGAACAGCGTCTATCGTTGTTCATGTACCACCAGAAGCGTTTGATCGCGCACCAAAGGTTGACTCGGCTGTGCTTCTTATACAGAAGCACTCCAGCCGAGACAACGAGGCGTTTGAGCTGATGCTCAGAGCGGCGTTCACACAGCCGCGAAAAACGCTCTCTAAAAATCTCTCTTCACGTTACGAAAAAGAGTCTGTGAAGGCTGCTTTAGAGCAGCTCGAACTCTCCGCTTCGATTCGACCCCATCAAGTTTCAACAACCGACTATCACCAACTATTTAAATTATTAGATATTTAACACCCGCATTTTACTTAACTGCTCTATGTTTAAGTGAAGAGTAGGTGTATATAAAAGGAATGATGTATGTCAGATACACAAAACAATAACATAGAAAACAAGCCAGCTTTAACCTCAGAGCCATTAACGCCTCGTAAAGAGGGTGAAGGTCAACAGAGCCGTCCACGTCGTCCACGTAACAACAATAACCGTAATGGTAACCGCCAACCACGTGAGAACCGTGAAGTAAATGGTAACCGCCAGCCACGTGAAAATGCAGATGTTGATGGTAACCGTGAACCTCGCGAGCGTAATGTAGACGGCAACCGCCAAAACAACAACCAAAATCGTAATAACAACAATCGTAATCGCAACAATCAAAACCGTAACAATAACCAAAACAGAAACGGTGAGAAAAAAGAGGGCGAGAACAACAACCAAAATCGCAACAACAATAATAGAAACAATAACAACCGCAACAACAACCAAAATCGTAACGGCGGTAACAAAAAACGTCGTCGTCACGGACCTGCACCAGTGGTTCAAGAGCTTCTTGACTGTGCTGTTCGTAACCAAGAGGTTCAAGCAGAGCGTCTTAACCCACACAACAAGCTTGATCTTAAGTCAACGGCTAAAGTACGTGTTACTCCACTAGGTGGTCTTGGCGAGATCGGTGGAAACATGATGGTAATCGAGACAGATAACGAAGCGATTCTTATTGATGTTGGTATGAGTTTCCCAGATGAGACGATGCACGGTGTTGATATCTTGGTACCTGACTTCTCTTACATCAAAGAGATTAGAAACAAGATCGTTGCTGTTATCATTACTCACGCTCACGAAGATCATATTGGTGCGATGCCATATATGTTTAAAGAGGGTCTTCAGTTCCCAACTTACGGTACGGCTATGCCACTAGCGATGATCGGTAACAAGTTTGATGAGCATAAACTTACTGATGCTCGTCGTTTCTTCCGTCCTATTGAGAAGCGTAAAGTATACAAGATCGGTAACGACTTTGAGATCGAGTGGATGCATGTTACGCACTCTATCTTAGACTCATCATCAGTGGCGATCACAACTGACGCGGGTACCGTTATCCATACGGGTGACTTCAAGATCGACCATACACCGATCGATGGTTACCCAACGGACCTTCACCGTTATGCACACTATGGTGAAAAAGGTGTTTTGTTGATGATGTCTGACTCAACAAACTCTTACAACAAAGATATCACACCAAGTGAACTCTCTGTTGCACCAGCACTTGACCGTGTTATGTCTAAGGCAGAAGGACGTATTATCCTCTCTACTTTTAGTTCTAACCTTCACCGTTTAGAGCAGGCTATCAACTATGCGATCAAGTATGGTCGTAAGATCTGTGTCATCGGTCGATCGATGGAGCGTAACCTTGAGGTTGCGATGCAGTACAAGTACCTAGACTTCCCTAAGAACATCTTTGTGGATGCAGATGATGTAAGTCGTATGCCAGATAAGCAAGTTCTTATCTTGACGACTCGTTCTCAGGGAGAGCAGAACTCTGCGCTCTTTAGAACAGCTATTGGTGAGCACCGTCATATTAAGATCAAGCCAACTGACTTGGTTGTTCTTTCGTCTCGTGCTATTCCAGGTAACGAAGGTGGCATCTCTGAGATGACTAACCACCTTGAAAAAGCGGGTGCACGTATTGCACGTGATCGTGATCTTCATGTATCTGGTCACGGTGGTATCGAAGAGCAGAAGCTTCTTTTACGTTTAGCTAAGCCTAAATTCTTTATGCCAATTCACGGTGAGTACAACCACGTTATGCGTCATAAAGAGACAGCAATGCTTTGTGGTATCCCTGAGCGTAACATCTTGTTGATGGGCGATGGTGACTGTATCGAAGTAACTGCGAAGTATATGCGTAAAGCTAAGTCAGTTAAGTCTGGTAAGACCTACATAGATAACCAAAACAACCATATGATCGCTGATGATGTGGTTGTTGACCGTCAGAAGATGGCAAGTGATGGTATGGTGATGATCATTGCTCAGGTCTCTCGTGGAGATCAGAAACTTATTGCTAAGCCTCGCGTGACGAGTTTCTGAATCGTTCCTGACAAGCAAGACAAGGCATTTGCTGCTGAGATGGAAGATGTTCTTGAGCACTTCTTGGTTAACTTGAAACCAGGTCTTATAGAAAATGCTAAGGCGATGGAAAATGATCTTAGAGCGGTTGTGCGTAAGCATATCTATCGTAAGATGAAAAAGTATCCGCTAATCGTCCCTAACGTCTTCGTCTCTTAAAAAAGATTCCAGCTGCGGTGCGATTTGCACTTCAGTTCACCACTTGACGTACATTAGTACGCCTGCGGGATCACTTCAGCACAACTCACTCCACATCTGAAACTTTTTTTGTACAGTTACTTTTTGTGATACGCTTTGCTGTCGCTGAACTTTCTAAAAAGTTCAAATCCCGTCATTCCTGCGAAGGCAGGAATCCACGAGCCACAACCTTCCAAAAATTTTAATCGCTTTAAAGATGAACTGCGTCATCTTCTTAACACATCACCCAACTTTGTGACGTTTTTAGAATGCTTCTAAGTTACAATAAGTAAAGAGAAGTTTTTACAGGAGTACGCATGCAGATAACTAGTGATGATGCTATTGAGATATTAAATACATTTTTAACACGTCTGATTGAACAAGAGGGGACGGATCTTCATATTAAGAGTGACAGTGTTATTCGTGCTCGGATTAAGGGTGTGATGGCGCCGCTCTCTATGGATGTTCTGTCTGCTAAGCATGTCGAGCGAATTGTTGCTGAGTTGATGGGTAAGAAGATGTCTGAGTTTCTTCACAAGTTTACTTACGATACCATCTATATCTTAGATAAAAAACACCGTTTTAGGGTAAACCTCTATCAGCAACTCAAGGGGACGTCGATAGTGTTTAGATCTATTCCACATGAGATCCGCTCCTTTAAGCAGCTCAACCTACCAGAAGCGCTCTCTAAGATCTCTGAACTACAACGAGGGCTTGTTCTTGTCACCGGAACAACTGGAAGTGGAAAGTCTACGACCTTAGCATCGATTATAGAAGAGATCAACCGCAGCAGCCGTCGTCATATTATTACCATAGAAGATCCCATTGAGTATGTGTATGATGACAACCAGT
>JAJRVE010000149.1 GCA_024277445.1 Campylobacterales bacterium | reverse complement strand
TCTTGCCAAAGGTCTGTGCAGCCTCTTTTGTCTTAGCAAAGAGTACCAAGCCAGAGGTCATCTTGTCGAGACGATGGAGTGGATAGAGTTCATCATAGTTTAGTTGTTCTTTAACCAAGACTACAAGGCCAGCCTCTTCTTCACTATGAAAATTTAGACCTGCTGGTTTGTCGATGAGGAGAAAGTCGCTGTTTTCATAGACAAGAGGAATTGTTTGCATTAGGCAACAGTACGTTTTTTCTCATATTGATCGACGATCTTTGTGACCACTAAGTCAGACGTTACGTTCAATGACGTACGACACATATCTAAGATGCGATCAACAGCGACAATAAGCGCGATGTACTCAACAGGAAGACCTATCTGGTTTAAGATGACAACCATCATCACAAGCGATGCACTTGGTAGTGCTGCGACGCCTACACTCAAGGCAACGACGGTAATACCAAGTAGCACTTGATCTCCAAAACTAAGATCTACACCAGCAAGATTAGCGATGTAAAGTACGGCTATGGTCAGGTAAGCCGCCGTTCCATCCATAGAGACAGTCGCGCCTAAAGGAAGGACAAACGAGGCTGTTTTAGGATCCACCTCGCCAACCTCTTCAACCACACGCATAGAGACAGGTAGTGTCGCTGCAGACGAAGCCGTTGAAAAGGCCATAATAGGTGCTTCACGCACATCTGCTAAGTAAGTATAAGGGTTAACCCGACCAAAAAAGGCCAAAACTGCAGGCAAGGTGATCAGCGCGTGAACTAAAAGGACACCCACAACCACTAAAATATAAGACCAAAGTCCTAAAATAACGTCAATTCCTTGATCGGCGATCACATAAGAGATAAGACTAAACACACCAATAGGGGTCATCAAAATCACCCATTCTGCCATCTTCAACATCACGTTACTAACCGCTGTAAAGAACTGGTTCATGGCGTCTTGTTCCTCTTTTTTTAAGTAAAGCGAGGCAACACCAAACAAAATAGCGAACACTATAATCTGCATCATTTTACCATTGGCCAAGGAACCAAAGACATTAGTAGGGATAAAGCTAAGTACCATGGCTTGAAAAGAGAACGGTGCGATGGTTGCTGCCTTGGCGAACTCTAAGCCTTCACTGCTCACAGGTACACCAATAGGAAAGATGTTCATTGTTACGATCGCTAAGAAAACGGCTAAGGCTGTCGTAAGTAGGTAGAGACCGATGGTACGTCCACCAATGGTCTTTAGGTGTTCTAAAGAGCCAAGTCCAAGTATCGCAGTATAGATACTCGCGAAAACAAGAGGTACAACTAACATCTTCAAAAATGCGATGAACGCGGCACCGATGACTTTTTGCTGGAGCGCTAACTCAGGAAAGTAGATGCCAAAGAGAACACCAAGGCCGATACCAAGGATAACAAGGGAGTTTGTGGTTGCATATTTTTTAACTTTGCGTATCAAGAGGCGATCCTAAAATAAAATAGAGTCGCATTCTAGCATCTAAGCTGTAAACGAGACTAATCTCAACGCTTTAATGTGTAGACAACTCTACCCGCTTCATCTAATAGCACTAACTTTGTAGCCGAGATCGTTTTGAACTTATAGACACGTTGTACGGCTGCTGAACGACTACGGACATTGTAGGTGATCTTGGTGATGTCAAGTAAGAGGTTGTCATCTTCTTGTTTATAGTGACCATCTAAACGTAACACACCGTCCTCCGAACGCTCTGTCAAGACAAAGACCTTGTCTGCAAACATTTCAAAGACGATAGTCTTCTCTTTTTGGTGCTGTTTCCATTCACCTGAGAGCTTGTTTTTCTTCATGTAGCGGTGCGTTTTTTCACGATAGACCATCTTAGATGTCGCAGGCTTAGTCGTTGAACTATATTGCTTAACTGGTTTTTTTGCTGGAGTGGTTTTAGTCGTAACCTGCTTAACTTTTTTTGGAACTACTGGACTTTCTGTTGCTATAGGTTGTTTAGGTTTAGTAACAGGTACTTTTACTACCGCTGTTTGTTGCGTGCTTTGCTCATTCTTCTTTTTCATATCTGCCTGTATTACTTTACTTGGCACGCTTGTGTTAGTTTCTTTTAACGCTTCTTTTCTAACGACTTCTTCTAAAAAAGCCGCAATACGAGCATTTTCTTTTGCTTTTTTATCCGCCTCTTTCTTGGCACGAATTTCAGCTTTTAGTTCCTCAAGGGCACGGTTCTCTTTTTCAAAGTAGGCATCCACCATTTTCTGTAAAACAGGATCTGAACGTAACACTTTCGCTTCACGTTTCGTAATAGCCTTGACCTCTTGGGTGTCACTGTAGTGAATGGCTTTCAGCAGTTCACTTTTAACTTTTTTTGTATCATCAAGCGCATACACAGAAGTAAGAACAGAAAGTTGAATTAAAAGTATGATTAAAAATTTTTGCATCTTAGCCTCCATGGTTATTAATAGATGGGAAAATGCAAAGATTGTAGTGACATATCGTCAAAAATAGCAGTTTAGGCAGTCTGGCGATCTTCGTGAGACCCATGACTTTCCGTGCTTGCTTCGCAACAAGGTTGGCATTTTCTTTATAAGTCATTATAGCACGTCAATGGATAATAAAAAGTGATATTATGATTTTTTGGGTAAGTCAAGGTAAAGATTTTCTACCTTTTTTCGTGCCCAAGGGGTCTTACGTAAAAATTTCAGTGATGAACTTATGGATGGATCGTTATAAAAACATCGTATCTCCACATAGTTATAGAGCTCTCTCCAACCATAATGTTCCACCAAAGCCTCTAAAACCATCTTAAGTGTCACTCCGTGTAAGGGGTTGTTTTTGTGTTGATCGTCCATCTGCTCTCTTTTTTAATGATATTATACACTCAAATAGCCTACACTACTACAACTATTGAACCCTCTGAACAAATCAAGCATTCTCAGAGGGTTTAATTATAAACGAAAGAGTCCTTATGAACTATCAAAAAATATTAGAAGAGATAGCAGAAGAGGTTCAACCTCTTCTTGGACAAGGTAAGGTCGCTGACTACATCCCTGCCCTAGCCGAAATAGACCCAAAACAATTTGCAATGAGTATCACCTGCAATGATGGAAACGTCTACCATACCGGTCTTACCTCAACCAAGTTCTCTATTCAGAGTATTTCGAAGGTATATGGCTTTACACTCGCACTTCGCGCCTATAAAGCTAAACTTTATGATCGTGTCTGGCGTGAACCCTCGGGCGATCCCTTTAACTCCTTAGTACAACTAGAGTATGAAGCCGGCATCCCACGTAACCCCTTTATCAATGCAGGTGCCATCGTTGTCACCGACGCACTCTACTCACGCTATCAAGAACAGACATTACAAGAACTTTTGAACTTTGTTAGAGACAGTGCGGACAACAGTGCCATAAGCATAGACAAGCGAGTTGCAAACTCTGAGATGGAACATGGGTTTAGAAACATGTCACTTGCCAACCTCATGAAAAGTTTTGGCAACTTCAACAACGACGTCACCCCCGTTCTCGAAGCCTATTTTGGTCAATGCTCCATTGCCATGAACACCGAAGAACTTTCACGCTCTATGCTCTACCTTGCTAACAATGGAACCGACCCTATTACCCACAAGAACTTTATAACACCCGCCCAAGCCAAACGTATCAATGCCGTTATGTTAACCTGTGGACATTATGATGCTTCAGGAGACTTTGCCTTTAGAGTGGGACTACCGGGAAAAAGTGGTGTGGGTGGAGGGATTATTGCTGTTGTTCCGGGTAAGATGAGTATCGCTGTCTTCTCCCCTGCTCTCAATGAACAAGGTAACTCCCTTGTTGGAACCAAGGCCTTAGAGCTTTTTACGACTAAGACAGGTCTTTCTATATTTTAGAAGCCTTTGCCTTATGTAGTTTTTTGTAACCATTGAGTAGTGCCTGGTGCTTTTCAAAACCATCAAGACTTAGACCTGGAAAGTGCAAGCCTTGAAACTGCTCTTCACCTTGAACAAGATCAATACACTCTTTTAAGGTAGCAACACCATAAATAAGTTCTAAACTCTCTCTATAATTTGCAAAGACCTTTTCATCATCCAAAACGATCTCAAGTAGTGCTTCCATACAGTTGTGATGACGACGTTCAGTGGCAGATATATCTCCAACAAGGAGTGTCCAATTGTTCCACTCTTTTGCCATCTCATAGTCCTGCAAAGCAAGTGCCAACATCCCTTTTAAGGTACCAAACTGCAGTGAAGCCCAACGGGTGCCTTCATCAGGAGCGACACCGATAAACTCAGCCACCTTTTGAACATCACTCATGTTGTCATCTTCAATGTTTTCAAGAACACTCTCCCACCCTTCAGCTTCAAGGGTGTCAAGTTTTAAGAGGTACTCACGATAGTGCGCACCTTCGTTGTTGTTACTCCACATAAGGTCTTCCACCTCATAGATCTCAGACATCCCTGGCACGATAACACGACAAGCATAAACATCAAGGTGGTTATAGTCCATGATGTAGATCTCACGTTCTTGCTTATGGATAAGGTCACATAAGTATTCAAACTCACTACCCGTATTCGTATCATGATCCCAATCTACAAAGTCATAATCACTTTCACTGCTAAAGAAGTCGTAACTAATGAGTCCAGTAGAGTTAATGAAATGCTCTACAAGATTGTTATTGTCAGAGACCTCAGCATGATTAAACGATGGCACCAAAAAGTCATCATTTTGATCAATGGTACGCCCTTGAAGAAGCTCAGTAACGGTACGCTCTAATGCCACTTCAAAAGAAGGATGGGCACCAAATGAAGCTAAGACACCACCCGTAGTTGGATTCATCAGTGTGACACAGATGACAGGGTAAACACCACCTAAAGAGGCATCACAAATGCATAGGTTATAACCATACTCGACTAAGCTATTGATCGATTTTTCGATGTGAGGGAATCGGGCTAAGACACTCAACGGGATCTCAGGAAGTGTAATGCGCTCAGCAATGATCTTGTTTTTAACATAACGCTCACAGATCTCTGAAAGTGCTTGAACACGCGCTTCATTTTCAGTGTTACCTGCCGCCATACCGTTACTCACATAAAGAT
>JAJRVE010000148.1 GCA_024277445.1 Campylobacterales bacterium | reverse complement strand
TTATAACTAAAAAACTGCAGAAGTTGGAACGTCTTTATGCCAAGTTGGATGATGAAGTCGTTTTGCAAGAGGAAGTGGAGAAGTTACAACACTATGGCAATCTTGTCTTGAGTAATCTTCATAACATCAAGCCCTATCAGAGTGTTTTAGAGCTGACTGATTATGATGGTGCCCATGTTAGTGTTGAGGTTGACAGTAAGATCAGTGTGCCCTCGCGTTACTCTGACTACCTCTTTAAACGGGCTAAAAAGTCGAAACAGAAGGTGAAGAACCTCTACATCGAACGAGAAAGTCTTGAAGGTAAGATCAATCACCTTAAACACTTTCTTGACATCATCGAGAAGGCAAAAGATGTGGCGAGTATTAACCTGCTCTTTCCGCCACGTCAGCAGATGAAAAAAGAGAAGCCCAATGAGTCGTATGATGTCTTTTGGGTAGAGGGTTATAAGATATTGTTAGGAAAAAGTGAAAAGGGCAATATCGCGCTGCTTGAAAACTCACGCGCTAAAGATATTTGGTTTCATATGCGTGACCGTCCTTCGGCGCATGTTATCGTCGTGACCGACAAAAAGAACATTCCTGAGAGTGTTATCCATGAGGCGGCAGGGCTTTGTGTGGACTTTACGATGTTTGAAAATGGCACCTACTTGGTTGACTACACGCAGCGGCGAAATGTTGCCATACAAGATGGTGCAAATGTTCACTATACTGACTATAATACGGTTGATATAATAAAATATTAGGTGATAAATGGAAAGATTCATCACCTGACCCTAAAAGGCTAAAAATGATAAATATGATGATCGGTTTTTTTAAAGACTATTTCAAGTATAAAGAGGCGGCTAAAAAGCAGCAACGTTGGATTGAGAAGTATTGTGAGAAGAACAACTATGTGATGAATCCGAGTTGGATGATGGCGACCAACCTTAAGAGTAATCTTTGTGAGATGGAAGAGACTTTTGGTAAGCGGTATTGTCCTTGTTTTGAGCCTTCTGGTGACAAAGAACTTGACAAGAAGATGATGTGTCCGTGTGAATTTGTGGAAGATGAGATCAAAGAGTACGGTACTTGTCACTGTGCACTTTTTGGTCCTACTGACCTTAGTAAAGCTGACTGGAAAGCCTCTTCACAACGTTTGATGGACGAGTACCAAGTCCCTAAAAACATTAAAGATGGCGTGCTCGACACACGAGGAATGCCGCTTGATCCACGTCGTGGAATGATGATCCCCGACATGATGCATCAGGTGAAGTCAACGCTGAATGGCTACAAAGGAACAACCCTAAAAGTCATTGTGGCAAGTGAGCAAGAGCTTAAAAACCTTGAAGCGATTGCGGCGTATAAGACCTTAGCAATGACAAGTGAGAAGAAAGATGATCATATCGTGGTGACACTCGATCTAACGAAATAACGTAGTTATGAGGGACTCTTCGCTATAATCACGGTTAATTATAGGGCACCTCTAAACACCCTAGTTATCCTCAGCACTAGAGAGGAGCACACAATCAAGGCGACTTTTTGCAGTCCTAGCCATAGCTAAGATAAAAAAAGGCAACGCCGAGTGTGGGCTCCTCTCTAGTGCCCAAAGGGAGGGATAAAAAGAGCGATCTCGCAAAGAATTTTCTATCGTCGTAGCTTTGGCTATGACTCAAGAAAAGTTTTTCACGATCTCATCTCTTTTTTTCCCTCTGAGGATGACTAGGGTTTTTAGAGGTGCCCGATATCTTAGAAACAGAGCAGAATATGGCATTAACAGACATCTACACAGACCACAAAGAGCGCATAGACACAGCCGTTGTCTTGCTGGCAGCAGTGATACTTATTGGTATCTTTAACAACTTTATCCTTATTTGGGCGACACTTGGTGTTATCTACCTGGTCGCTTTTCGTGAGGCAAATGCACTCTTTGGTGTGGACAAGAACAGTAACATCTATCTTGCAGGTGCCATCTGGGCCTTAGCCGCTTTTTATCCTAAAGCGGATGATCTTTTCTTGATCGCTGCCTTAGTTGTTGCGGCTATTTATGTGTATGATCCTCAACGTGAAGTTAAAGGGCTTTTTGCCTTTATCTATCCAACAGCGGGAATGCTCTTTATGTTGACGCTTTATGCTGATTATGGCATCTACAGCATTTTTTGGATGATTATGATTATTGCGGGAACAGATGTGGGGGCTTATGCAGTGGGTAAAAGCATTGGTAAGACGAAGTTCTCTCCTACCTCACCGAACAAGACACTTGAGGGTGTTTTAGGGGGTATCGGTATGGGTGTCCTTTTTGGTGTTGTTGTGGGTGCTGGTGAGTATGGCTTTTGGTTAGCGATTCTTGTCTCTGCTGCAACAGCCGCTATCTCTGTTTTCGGCGATCTCTTTGAGAGCTTTTTGAAGCGTAAGGCTGAGGTGAAAGACAGTGGAAACTTCCTTCCGGGTCATGGTGGTGCACTTGATCGTGTTGATGGTTACCTGTTTGGTGCGATTATGATGGTTGTGCTTTTACGAGGCCTTCTGTAAGTTGATAGTCTTAGGTTCTACGGGTTCTATCGGTGTTAACACACTGGAAATCGCTAAAAAGTTTAACCTCCATGTGGACGTCCTTGTCGCAGGAAGTAATCTTAAGCTTTTAAATGAGCAGATCGCACTACATAATCCACTCATAGTGGTTGTCTCTGATCGTGCTGACAAAAGCCTTGTGAAACATCATGATGTGCGTCAAGGCGATGCAGCGATCTTAGATGCCATAGAAGAGGCTAAAGGTAACTTGGTCGTTAATGCCTTGGTCGGTTTTATGGGACTACGCCCAACACTTAAGGCAATAGCGTGTGGTAAACGTGTGGCCTTGGCGAACAAAGAGTCTTTGGTAGCGGGTGGTGCTTTTATCGATATGTCGAAAATACAGCCTATAGACAGTGAACACTTTGGTCTTTGGTACCTTAACACTACAGAGCGTCCTGTAGAGCGTATGCTTATTACAGCGAGTGGTGGTGCTTTTCGAGACTGGCCTTTAGAGAAGATCCGAAATGCTACCTTGGCTGACACTCAAAAACACCCGAACTGGTCGATGGGTCAAAAGATCACGATTGATAGCGCTTCCATGATGAACAAGATGTTTGAACTTTTAGAGGCACGTTGGCTCTTTGGTGAGGGTGAGTATGATGCACTCATCGAGACGAAGTCACTTATCCACGCACTCATAGACTATAAAGATGGTTCAACCACAGCCCACTTTGCTAAAGCAAACATGCAACTACCTATTGCTTATGCGGTCATGGGAAAGGCAGAAGGGGAGATCTTAAAACCGGTCAACCTTCTTGAGGTGGGTTCGTTAGAGTTTAGAGAGATCACGACAGAACGCTACCCTATTTGGCAGATTCGTGAAGAGCTAATTGCCAACCCGAAACGTGGCGTGGTGGTGAACGCAGCAAATGAAGCAGCCATTGAGCTGTTTGTCGCAGGTAAGATCGGCTTTTTAGAGATCTCTACACGTGTCATCAATGCTTTTCATGCCTTTACTAAAGAGCCTGAAAACATTGAAGAAGTTTTTGCTCTTGACAGTGAAGTCCGTCATTACGTTAAGGCGATGTAGTGCGCGAGAAGGTTCTTTTATTACATGGATGGGGCGGAAGTGATGATCCGCATTGGCAGGCGTGGTTGGCAGGCGAGATTGCTAAAGATTATGGCACTGTCTCTTTTCCACTTTTAGATAACCCTCACTTTCCCACTAAAAACCGTTGGATGAAGCAGTTTAAACAACTTCTAGCTGAGTTCCAACCTGACATGGTGATCTGCCATTCACTTGCTAACACTGTGTGGTTTCACCTTTGTAATGAGGGTGAGATAGCCCGTGTCAAACGTCTACTCTTGGTAGCCCCTCCACGACTTGACTTGGAACTTGACACCATCAAAACCTTTTTTCCGGTAAAGGTACCTACTGATCTTTATGCAGATGTAGTCCAACTAGTCACTTCCAAAACAGATCCTTATATGAGTGAAGAAGAAGCAAAAGCACTACAAGCCGCTGTCAATGTTGAGATGCTTGTCTTAGATGATGCCGGTCATATTAATGCAGAGAGCGGTTATGGTGAATGGCCTTGGGTTCTTGAGTGGCTTAAGCAGGGAAAGGGTAAATAGAAAATGGAAAATGGATTGATACTTTCTATAGAGTCTTCGTGCGATGATAGTTCCATCGCTATTACTGATATAGCGACTAAAACACTGGTTTACCATAAAAAGATCTCTCAAGAGTTGGAGCATGCTGTTTATGGCGGTGTTGTTCCAGAACTTGCTTCACGCTTGCATGCAGAAGCACTTCCTAAAATTTTAGAAGAGTGTGTGGAGTACTTTCCAAAACTCAAAGCCATTGCTGTGACCAATGCTCCGGGGCTTGCGGTGACTTTGATGGAAGGTATCACGATGGCGAAGGCGTTGAGTGTAACACTTGGTCTTCCACTCATCGGGGTCAACCATCTTAAAGGGCACATCTACTCTCTCTTTATAGATAGAGAAACGATTTTTCCACAAACAGTACTTTTAGTCTCAGGTGGACATACACAAGTGGTTGAAGTCACATCTTTAAATGAGATGACAACCGTTGCTTCTACTATGGATGATAGTTTTGGTGAGAGCTTTGACAAGGTAGCGAAGATGATGGGACTTCCATACCCAGGTGGACCTGTTATTGAGAAGCTGGCAAAAGAGGGTGATCCTAAACGTTATAAGTTTACCATTCCTCTCCAGCAGAAGAAGATCTTTGCCTTTTCATACTCAGGTATTAAAAATGCGGTGCGCTTGGCAGTTGAAGCAGGAAGTGAAGAGGACTATGCTGATATTGCAGCCTCGTTTCAAGAGGTGGCAAGCGAACATCTGATCCGTAAGATCAAGAAGTATCTTGTTGATAACCCTCCTAAAAACTTCGCCATTGTTGGTGGTGCAAGTGCTAACCTTTATTTACGTGCGAAGATCGAAGCGATGTTGAAGCCTTATGGTGCGAAGCTGCACCTTGCCGAACTTAAGTACTGCTCTGACAATGCTGCGATGATAGGGCGTGTGGCTGTTGAGATGTATTTAAACGATGACTTTGTTGCTTTGGAGAAATTACAGGCTGTTCCGAGAGCACCACTTTAAAGGTTAGATTTCAATTCTTAATTAAGCCTTAACTAAATTGAACCTTAAAGTCGTTAAGAAGATAGAGATATATTTCTTGTACAATCTCGTCATAAAAATTAAAACACAGGAGCCCAATATGGCAACTACAAAATTCAAAGGTACTGAAGTAGAACTTCTTGGTACAGAAATCAACGTTGGTGACAAAGCACCAGCAATCACAGTGGTAAACTCAGATGGTCTTGGCGACGTAACAGTTGGTGGCGCATCAGGTAAGAAACAACTAATCATCGTTGTTCCTTCACTAGACACAGGTGTATGTGCTACTGAGACTCGTAACTTCAACGCTAAAGCAGCTGCACTTACAGATGTAGATGTAACTGTTGTATCTCTTGACCTTCCATTTGCTGCAGGACGTTTCTGTTCAGCTGAAGGTATCAACGATCTTACTGTTGCTTCTGACTTCCGTAACAAAGACTTCGCAAACGCTTATGGAGTACTTCTTGGTGGATCAGTTCTTGCTGGTGTAACTTGTCGTGCTATCTTCGCAGTAAACGAAGAAGGTGTTGTAACTTACAAAGAGATCGTTCCAGAGATCACTGAAGAGCCAGAATACGACAAAGCACTAGCTGCAGTTAAGTAATCTTGCTTAGAAGAAGAGTTTACTCTTCTTCACCTTATCCTTTTAGTTGAGGATAATCCTTCATTTAAAACCTTTCCAATATTTTTCATTTTTCTTTAATTTTACTCTGATACACTCCTACTATAACAACTATTGATATAACGTCAATATATTTAAGGAATGAAAATGAAAAAATTACTATCAATCGCAGCAATTTCTGCTCTTTTAACAACAGCAGCAAATGCTGATTTTTTACGTGTTGAAGGTGCAGTAGGTGCATGGCAAACATCACCAACAGGAACGATTGCTTACAACAATAATCCATCGTTTGATATAGCTGATACAGCTGGACTTGAAGATTCAACTAACATGTACGCATGGGTCTATCTAAAACATCCAGTTCCAATTGTGCCAAATGTTCGTTTAGAGTATGTCAATCCTACATTTGATGGTAAGATTGCAAGTATTGATTGGGATGGAAATACTTATGCGAGTGTAAGTAACACACTCTCTATGACACAATATGATGCTGTTTTGTATTACAATATTTTAGATAATCTATTTTGGATGACAGTAGACCTTGGTCTTGATGTGAAATTTATTGATGGTAATTACAAGATATCTGCAGATGCACTTAATAGTTCTGCAGCAGTGGATCAAGACTTTTCGATGGTTATGCCACTAGCTTATGCTCGTGGTCGTGTTCAAATTCCTGTGACAAACATAGGTATAGAAGTATTAGCCCGTGGTATGTCATATAGCGATAATACTGTAGTAGACGCTGAGATCAAGATCGATTATACGATGGATTTTATACCTGTTGTTCAGCCTGGTGTTGAATTGGGTTATCGTTACCAACAAGTTAAACTTGATGGAGGTAGTCTAGGTCTCGATGCTAACTTTGATACGACTTTCTCTGGTATCTATGGCGGTATCATGGTACGTTTCTAGTACCAACCTCTTTATAACTATGAACGATCTGTTCATAGTCCTCTCAAAAAAAAATCACACACCCTAGCAAAATTCTATTGTTGACGTATAAACTATATTGTATTTGCTATTATATCGTCATTAATAATCATAAAGGACACCTAATGCGTTATCTAATAACTCTTGTAATAGTAAACCTTTTGACACTTTCAGCAGCCGATTTAAGTATGAGTGTAGGTGGTGGTATCTGGAATGTGGCATCTAAGGGAAGTATTGTAGAGACGGTCAATCAGACACTTAGTGTTCATGATGAGTTGTATGGTGATGAGAAGAGTGGTTACCTCTTTGCAGAGTTAAGGCATCCGGTACCTATTTTGCCTAATGTTAGGCTAGAGTATTGTGCTCAAGAGAGTAGTGGTGAAGGTAAAAGTGTGGCACTGAGTACCCCTTTTTTAGGTTCAACAACACTAAGTACTACAGATGTTAGTAGTACATTACAGATGCAGCAGTATGATGCGGTGATGTTTTACCGTGTTCTTGATAATACGATGTGGGTGAGTATGGATCTTGGGCTTGATCTTAAGTATGTTACTTCGGAGTACAAGGTCGATACACTATCTCTGGATGAGACCTCAGGTTCTTTGACGCCACTTGTATATGTAAGAAGTCGTATGGATATTCCACATACTGGTTTAGGCGCAGAAGCGGACATGCGCTATATTACTGATGGAAGCTCCACACTTTCGGACATGCGGATCAAAGCCGATTATACGATGACGTTTATTCCTATGGTTCATCCCGTCGTTGAGATAGGTTATAGAGTAGAAACCTTTGATATTGATGGAGAAGAGAGTAGTATTATTGGGCCAATTATCTCAGGCGATACGGATGTTGATCTAAGTTTTAGTGGTATCTACGGTGGAGTGAGTCTGGCATTTTAAGGAGCTATATCGGGACAGTTGCTACCCATAAAGCGTCTGTCTATGATAGCAACTTCATTTTGCAACCAGATGCCAAACTCATTATAGACACGAGACTGGGCCAACTGCATGAGTTCAATGGCATCGTCGAAATGACCTTTGCCTAGGTTGACCATAAAGTTGGCATGTTTTTCACTAAAGGCCATGTCGCCAATTCGCTCACCCTTTAACCCAACAACTTCGATCAAACGCCCTGCATGATCACCTACTGGGTTTTTAAAAAAACTGCCCGCACTCGGATCATGAGGCTGATTGGCACGCATCTGTTGAAACATATCGATCTTGCTGGTATCAAAACCTTTTTCCAACTCAAAGATACCTTCAAAAGCGACTTTATTAATATTTGTCGTTCTATACCCATACTCAATCTCACCGAGAAGTTTATAGCCATCTTTGAAGTGGACCTTGTGCAAGTGGTTGAAGATCTCATACTCTTTTAGACCCGCATTCATCTGCAACATACCCCCTACTGTTCCCGGAAGGTGGGCAACAAACTCAAAGTTAGCAAGGTTGTGTTTCTTACAAAAAGAGACAACCTTGCCCCCGGGTGTAGCCGCACCAATATGTAGTCGGTTATCAATGATCTTAATGTAGTCAAAGGCTTTGGAGAGTTTCATCAAGGGAGGATGTTCAGGACCAACAAGTAGATTGTTAGCTGCACCTATAAGATAGGCATTATCAGGGTACTCATGCGTGTCGATCATATAAACATCTGCGACAGGTCCTACCCGTATAGAGCTGAACTTGGCGAAGTTTATACTCTTGTAGATTGGCATTTAGCTGTTACGAAGTTGCTTGTACTCACGAGGGATGAGATACTCTTCGGCCTTGATCTGAACATCATAAAAACCGTGTTTGTAACCTAGTTCATAGAGTTTGTCGATGGCTTTGAGCTGTAGCTCACTTAGTTCAACTGAGTCATCATTAGCGTAAAGTTCAAGGTACTTGTCTAGGGTTTTACCCTCAATACGCACGAGTTTTTCTTTAACCAAGCGTTCGCAGAGCTCTTCTTTTCTATCACGCGCCACTTTAACAGCCTCAGTCAAGGTCTCTTCATACGCGATGGCCTTAGTAAGCGGAAGAGAACGACGAATCGCCATGCCACCAAGTGGCAGTGGAAGCTCTTTACCGGCGAGTTCTTGCCAGATGTCCCACATCTCACGCTCTACCTCTAACTCATCACCAAAGGTTAAGATGCTCTCATGGATAAGAACTCCAGCATCGACTTGACCACTACGAACGGCCTCTTCGATCTCCAAGAAGTCCATATAGACAGGACGTGCTTGTGGATAAGCCATACGAAAAAGCATCGCATTAGTAGTATACTTACCGCTGAGCGCTACTTTGAAGTTACGTTTGAGTTGCTTCTCTTTGCGACGGATAAGTTTCGGACCATAGCCCTCACCAAAACTGACGGCAGTACGTAAAAGTGCATAATCTTCACGTATGTGTGGGTAAAGTGCAAAACTAATGGCAGAGATGTCGTAAGTACCTTTAAGTGCCTCTACATTGAGTGTTTCAATATCGAGTGGGATATTGTCAAACTCTACATCGTCTTGAGTGACCCAGCCAAACTTAATGGCGTAGTACATAAAAATATCATCAGCGTCAGGGGAGTGTGCGATTAACATGTTTTTCAAAAATTATCCTGTGTAGGGTCTAGTGAAAAAGCCCTAATATATGTTTAAAAGTAATGTTAATTTTAACCAAACAACGCTAAAATTACGCTCTATTGTGATTTAGGTTTTTCCTATGTTCAGTTCAAATAATATGTCAAAATGCAATGTTTATGTAAATATAATTGCTTTATGCCATATAATTTGGTAAATATTAAGGATGACAAGAAGTCATCTCCCATGAGGATTATAAAATGGACGCAAATAAACAAAAATCACTAGACCTAGCAATGAAGCAGATCGATAAAGCCTTTGGTAAAGGGGCGTTGATGCGTCTTGGCGACAAAGATTTTGAGCCTATTGAGGCGATTAGTACGGGTTCTTTAGGGCTTGACTTAGCACTTGGTATAGGCGGCGTTCCACAAGGCCGTGTTATTGAGATCTATGGTCCTGAAAGTTCAGGTAAGACAACACTGACACTTCAGATCACCGCAGAATGCCAAAAAGCGGGTGGCGTCTGTGCCTTTATTGATGCAGAACACGCGCTTGATGTTGCTTATGCGAAGAACCTTGGTGTTGATGTTGATAACCTTTTGGTATCACAGCCTGATTATGGTGAGCAAGCACTTGACATTGTTGAGACTATTGCCCGTTCGGGTGCAGTTGATCTTATCGTTGTTGACTCAGTTGCTGCATTAACACCAAAGGTTGAGCTTGAGGGTGAGATGTCTGATCAGCAAGTGGGTGTTCAGGCACGTTTGATGTCAAAAGCACTCCGTAAGCTAACAGCCGTTTTACACAAAATGAACTGTACGGTTATTTTTATTAACCAGATTCGTATGAAGATTGGGATGATGGGTTATGGTTCTCCTGAGACAACAACGGGTGGAAATGCCTTGAAGTTTTACTCATCAGTGCGTATTGATATTCGTCGTATTGCGACTTTGAAGCAGGCTGAAGCGCCGATTGGTAACCGTACTAAGGCTAAAGTTGTTAAAAACAAGGTTGCACCACCGTTCAAACAGGCAGAATTTGACATAATGTTTGGCGAAGGTATCTCTAAAGAGGGAGAACTTTGCGATTATGGTGTAAAATTAGACATCATTGACAAAAGTGGTGCCTGGTTCTCATATGGTGACCAAAAGTTAGGTCAAGGCCGTGAGAAAGTAAAAGAGAAGTTTAAAGAGGACCCAGCACTTGCTAATGAGATCGAAATGAAGATCAAGCAAGCAATGGGAATCAGTACCATGATGGACATGGATAAAAAAGAATTAGAGGATGTAGATTTATGATTTTTATAGATAACGTTAGTGCAATGGAAGTAATGGATTCACGTGGTAATCCAACCGTAAAGACAACAGTAACACTAAGTGATGGTACAACTGAAAGTGCGATCGTACCAAGTGGTGCAAGTACAGGTAAGCGTGAGGCGCTTGAACTTCGTGATGGCGGATCTCGCTACATGGGTAAGGGTGTTCTAAAAGCTGTTGACAATGTTAACGGCGACATCTCTGACGCACTGATCGGTCTTAGCCCGTTTAACCAAGCCATTGTTGATGCAACAATGAAAGAGGTTGATGGAACTGAAAACTACGGTAACCTAGGTGCTAATGCAGTACTAGGTGCTTCTATGGCAGTTGCTCGCGCAGCAGCGGCGTCTCTTAAGATGCCTCTTTATCGTTATCTTGGTGGGGCAAACGCAATGGTTATGCCTACACCTATGTTAAACATCATCAATGGTGGTTCACACGCAGACAACTCTGTAGACTTCCAAGAGTATATGATCGTGCCACATGGTTTTGAAGACTTTGCAACAGCACTTCAAGCATCTGCAGAGGTTTACCATAACCTAAAAGCGATCCTTAAAGAAGGTAAGCACAACACAGCACTTGGAGATGAGGGTGGTTTCGCACCAGACCTTAGCTCAAACGAAGAGCCTATCCAGATCATTATGCAAGCGATCGAAAAAGCAGGTTATAAAGCCGGTGAGCAGATTGGAATTGCGCTTGATGTTGCTGCTTCTGAGCTTGTAGCAGATGGTGGTTACCGTCTTGACTCTGAAGACCGTACGGTGACATCTGAAGAACTTGTAGCTTACTATGCTGATCTTTGTGCAAAATATCCTATCGTTTCGATTGAAGATGGTTTGAGTGAAGATGACTGGGATGGTTTCAAGCTTATGACCGAGAAACTAGGTGATAGTGTTCAAATTGTTGGTGATGACCTGTTTGTTACTAACGTTAACATTCTTAACGAAGGTATTCAAAAAGGTATTGCTAACTCTATCCTCATCAAGCCTAACCAGATCGGTTCTGTTTCTGAGACGATGTTAACGGTACGTCTTGCTCAACGCAATGGTTACACTTGTGTTATGAGTCACCGTTCTGGTGAGAGTGAAGATGCTTTCATCGCTGACTTTGCAGTAGCACTAAACTGTGGTCAGATCAAGACTGGTTCAACTGCACGTGGCGAACGTACGGCTAAATATAACCGTATTTTAGAGATCGAGCAAGAAGTTGTTTATGGCGAGTTCCTCGGAAACGCACTCTTTAACTAGCACTAACGTTACTTTATGTCCGAAGCACTTACCCCTAATGAGCAGCACGAACATAAAGAGGAGTTGTATAGCACTCCGACCCAAGGTTTAACCGAACGTTATCTTGGTCTCTCTCTTTCGAAGTTTCTGATCTCTTTTGTTGTTATTGTCTTATTAGGACTTTACCTAAACGTACTGCTCTTTGGCGACAACTCTTTAGAGGTCTTGCTACAGTTAGAAGAGTATGAACAGTACTTACAAGACGAAATAGGTCGTTATAAACATGAAAATTCGTCATTGCAAAAAGAGTATTTTGAACTCAAAGAGTTAGAACCTGAGAAATAGGTATAATAGATTTAATTAAACAGAGGTGAATGATGCGTTTAAGATGGACAATCCTTTTACTACTTCCTATGATTTTAATGGCACGCGAAAATCCTTTTGCTTCGTCAACCGATACAAAGCAAGTCAATACAACAGCACCTCTAACTAAAGCTCCAAAAGTACATCCAAGGCGTACGGACAATACTCAGCCCTCATCGCAAGCATCAAAGCCAAAGATCCATCCGCAACGTAACTTAGGTACAAAAGAGGTTCTTAACTTTTCTAAGGCACGTTTTGTGTTTAGAAAAAATAGCGCTTATATTGAAACAAAAGATAAGATCATAAAACACTTTAGCATCGCTAACCCACCGAGTATTGTGATAGATTTTAAGGGTGTTTCTGACTTTGCCTCTAAGCGCAAGGAGTTAAGAACGACACCGTTTACTAAGCTTGAGATGGGTGCGCATGGAAACCGCTACAGGGTTGTTCTGCGTCTAAACAAGGTACATAAGTATAAGATCAATAAGCGTAAATATGGGCAGGTTATTACGATAGTAGATTAAGCTGGAAGTGCAAATTTATTTGCACCGCTGTAAACAAGTTTACAGTTCTGCTACGGCTTAGACGTTGTAGTAAGTTGCTTCTGGATGATAAACTACTAAAGCAGAAGTAGACTGTTCTGGATGTATCTGGAATGTCTCGCTCAGCTCTATGCCAAACTCTTCTGGTTTAAGTAAATCAAAGAGCGGACGGTTGAGCTCTAAGTCTGGACAGGCTGCATAACCAAAGGAGTATCGCGCACCTTGGTACTTACTCATCTGCACATCTGAAAGACGTGAACCCTCATTCTCAGAAATATTAAGGTCAAGACGAATCTGTTTGTGTGCTATTTCAGCTAGTGCCTCAGCAAGTTCTACACCAAGCCCATGAACCATGTAGTACTCCGTAAACTCACCCTTATCGTAAAGTGTTTTCTCATACTCACTTAGCTTTGAACCTGCACTCACACAGGTCATCGCCAAAACATCATGACGATCACTATGGAAGAAGTCAGAGAGGGCACGGTGCGGTTGTTTACTCTGGCGTGGAAAGCTGAACTGCTTTTCAGCACGTCCGATGACATGTTCTAATGGCTCTTTGTTGACTTCGTCTGGGTTGTTCCAACCTTCACTCTCATCAAAGACCAACAAGGTAGTATCGTCAGAGCGTACAGGCCAGTAACCATAGATGATGGTGGAGTCAAAAAGCCCCTCATCTAAAAACTGTTTTTTCAGTCTATCGAAGGCAGGCCAGAGTAACTCTTCAACCTGCTTTTCGGCTGCCTCTTTTGTCATCCCTTTTCCATTATAACCCCAACGCTGTCTAAAGAGCATGCGGTGGTTGATCCACTCAAAGGCCATCTCAAGTTGTGCTTCGGTGAGCTCAATAACACGTCGTCCCCAAAATGGTGGGGTAGGTACACGCACATCACGACTTGGCATTTCAAGCTCATTAAATGGTGGAATAATGATCTCTTTTTTCTCTTTTTTGACCTTCGGTTTACCTGCATCACCATGAAGGTTGGTGTCGAAGTTACCTGCTTCAATGCGACTCATTGCGGTTACACCATCAAAGGCATCCTTACAGTAGAAGATCGGACCATCATAAAAAGGACGACAGAAGTCATCGATGAAAGTACGTGTCAAGGCAGCGCCACCAAGTAAGATAGGGATGGTAATACCAGCATCTTTCATAGCGTGAAGGTTCTCTTTCATCACCTGAGTAGACTTTACAAGCAGTCCACTCATTCCAATTGCCTGTGCGTTGGACTCTTTTAGAGACTCCAGGTAGTTCTCAAGAGGAACCTTGATACCGAGGTTTATTACCTTGTACCCGTTGTTCGAGAGGATGATGTCGACAAGGTTCTTACCTACATCATGAACATCCCCTTTAACGGTTCCGAGTACCAGCGTTGTGTCCACTGCTTTGTCGATCTTAGGTAAGTAAGGGTTGAGATGATCCACAGTCTTTTTCATGGTCTCGGCACTTTGAAGTACAAAAGGAAGTTGCATCTGGCCTGAGCCAAAGAGCTCGCCGACTACTTTCATGGCATTAATAAGGATCTCATTAACGATCTTTTCGGGCTTGATGGTATGTCTCGCTTTTTCCACAAGTGGGATCATACGGTCTTTGTCACCATCCATAAGCAGTTGTGCAATCTTCTCTTCATCACTCATTGCTAAGTAGGTCTCATCGACCTCTTCGCTGTTCGCCTTAGCATTCTTATCGAAGTACTCTATGAACTCAAAAAGCGCCTCACCATTTGGCTTTTTATCAAAAAGGAGGTTGTTACAGATGTCTTGGTCTTCTTGCGTCATTTTGTTCAGTGGGATGATATGTTTAACGTTAATGATAACCGTACTCAAACCTGCAGCAATACAGTGGTTTAAGAAGATAGTGTTCAAGTAAGGTCTAGCATCTTTGTCCAGACCAAAAGAGATGTTAGAGAGACCAAGTGTTGTTCCCACTTCGGGGTGACGGTTGGTTAACTCATTAATAGCGTCGATGGTCTG
>JAJRVE010000147.1 GCA_024277445.1 Campylobacterales bacterium | reverse complement strand
GTGGAGAGATATGAGGCCTAGCCGTAGCTAAGCCGAAATATCTATCTGCTTGAAGATTGCCTCTTATCGCTCTCCCCGAAGGGTGAGGGTACTTTTGTACATACTCTGCGTTAGACAACCTTCACCGTAGCTACGGCTACGCTGAAGAACATCTGCCTTGATTATGTACAAAATTACCCTCATTGAGATTTGACTGTTTAGTTGATGGCGTAATACTATAGACGTTCACAAATACTGTACAAAACTAGGTCACATGTCATTTAAAAGTAAAAAGTTTCATATCTTAAGTGTTGACGATACCGAGACAAACCGTCTTGTCATCGAAAAAATGCTTACCAATGCTGGCTACCAGGTCACTTCTGCTGTCAGTGGTGTTGAAGCGATTGCACTGCTTACAGGTGACTGCAAACCAGACCTTATATTACTTGACATTATGATGCCTGAGGTTAACGGTTTTGAGACCTGTCGTATCATTAAAAACTCTAAAAAGAGTATGGCAAACATCCCTATTATCTTCCTAACAGCCATGTCAGACATAGAGGGGATTACCAACGGTTTTGAAGTGGGTGGAGCAGACTACATCACCAAGCCTTTTCAAAAGGCAGAACTACTCGCGCGCATCAACACCCACCTAAAGCTCAAACACTACCAAGACCAAGAGATAGAGCAGACCCAACGTGAACTCATCTACACCATCGCACGCATCACCGATGTGCACAGTGCTGAGACAGGCAACCATATTAAACGTGTCTCTGAATACGCCAAACTCTTAGCAATATTGGCAGGTTACGATGAAGAGAAGTCCGAGATCTTCAATCTGGCGGCTGCCATGCATGATGTTGGTAAGATCGGCATTCCGCATAAGGTCCTAAGCAAGCCAGGAAAACTCATAGACGAAGAGTTACTCATCATGCGTAAACACCCAGAGATCGGCCATGACATACTCTCGCAATCCAAACGCCCTCTTCTACGTGCCGCCGCCATCGTCGCCCATCAGCACCATGAAAAATACGATGGAAGTGGTTACCCCCGTGGTCTAAAAGGAAAACAGATCCATATTCTAGGGCGTATCACTGCCTTAGCGGATGTTTTCGATGCCCTAGACACACCGCGTTCTTACAAAAAGAAGTGGGAACTGCATGAGACTATGAAGCTAATCCAGACTGAAAGTGGAAAACATTTTGATCCACGTTTGGTTGATCTTATGATGAAGAATTTTGGTAAGTTTCGGAAGATTCGGGATAAGTTTCCGGATTAGTATTTGGATACTAATCGTACTAGATCTTTGCGGCTTTAACTACAACCCACATCCTTTTTAGTGAATTCAATCTTTATCTATACTCGAACTTCTTTTATTACTTCATAGCAATAGCATTCAACTTTTTACGATGCGGAATTTAGTTCCGCCCTGCATTGAGCTTTAGCTCTTTATCTCTCTGCTCGCACAGAGAGCAAACCTTGAGGAAAAAGAGAGAGTGCGAACGTGGTCACAATTACTGCTGTTTCCATCTAATACTCTGAGCTACGAAAGCCAATTACTGTGCTAACTGTACCAAGACGTAGCGGGAGCGAAATCGAGTCCGTAGTTTTATTGACGTGTATATTTAGAACTCTGACGATAGTTACTTATTAACATTTCGGAACCGTAAACTTGTTTACGACTGGTGAGAACTGCTACGACTAAAAAAAGCTAGAACTATCTAGCAGTTCAAACAGGAATGAAAACGATAAGTTTTCACATTAAATAGATGCGTCACCACTTGTTCTTTACCGTGACATCTGCAGAGACGAGCGTAGAGAATGGAGTTTCGTTAATAAAATGACACTGTTTGAGTGAATAGCGAGTTTGTCATTTTTAGGAACGTAATGAACGAAGCGAGTGTACCCGATAGCTATCGAGCCGTGACCAAAGGAAATCCCTTTAGGGAAAACCGTCACGGGAGCTTTTTCTGTTTCTCTTTTTTGCTAATAAAAAAGAGAAAAGTGTACGCAATAAGATAAAGTTGTTAAAGAAATTCAAACAAAATAGAAAGTTTTAGATTCCAGATCAAGTCCGGAATGACACTCTGAGTAAGACGGTATAAATAAGGGTTAGTTCGCTGCCTGTATGAAGTCTTCTATAATATCATCAGGATTCTCAAGTCCAATAGAGATACGGATAAGCCCATCTGTGATCCCCAAAAACTCACGCTGTTGAGCATCAAAATCACTATAAATCGTTGATGCCATATGGAGTGCTAAGGTACGGCTGTCACCAATGTTAGCCGTAATCGTCGCTAACTTTGTTTTACGTAAGAACTCGTAAGCTTCTTCTTTGGAACCCATGTCGATCGTCATTAAGGTACCACACCCTTTAGAGAACTGCGCTACATAACGTGCATTTTGTTCGTGCCCATCAATACTTGGATGGTTAACATTGATCCCTTTTTGATGTAAGGCCATCGCGATGCGCTCCACACTACTCACCACACGATCCATACGAAGTGGCATCGTCTCTAAACCTAGAAGTGTTAGGTAAGAAGAGAAGGCAGATGCACTCATACCAAAGTCACGCAT
>JAJRVE010000146.1 GCA_024277445.1 Campylobacterales bacterium | reverse complement strand
GTATTTTATGTCCGAACCTAAACTAAACAAGCGTGAACGTTACAAAGCACAAATGACGCCTTATGAATTCTACGTAGAGTTCGAGACCTTGGACTTTGAGAGTCTGAGTGATGGTGAACGTTTTTACCTGCAAGACTATGGCATCTTTAATACGGAGTTTTTGGAAGATGAGTTCACCTTGCGTATACGTATCCCGGGTGGGCGTATCAGTGTTGAGGATTTTAAAGCGATTGCTGAGGTGGTGGCAGAGTATGACCTGACCATTATCTTGACAGCACGAGCAGGTATACAGCTCCATGACATCGAAGCCGACGATATCTTGGATATCCATAAACGTATTAATGCCCTTGGTGTCACAACATGGCAGAGTTTTGGCGACAATGTTCGTAACATTGTCTGCGATCCTTATGATGGGGTAGGGATGACAAGTGAACTTGAGGTCTATCCACTTATAGAGCAGATGCAAGATTACATCATCCAAAATCCTCGCTTTGTGGGGATGCTACCACGTCGAGTGAGTATCGGTATCTCCGGTAATCGTGCTAATGTGGTCTCATTTTTTGCAAATGATATCTATTTTGCCTTGGCGCAAAAAGATGAGAAACTTGGTTTTAACGTCTACTTAGGCGGAAAAAACTCTGAGGTGGCGCAGAGTGCGGACATCTTTTTACGGCATGATGAGGTTTTTGACTTTTTTAAGGCTTTTTTAGAGACCTTTTATAAACATGGTTCACGCTTTTCACGCTCGAAAACACGTCTTTTTTACCTTATAGAAGATATTGGTATGAATGGACTACGAACATATTTAGAAGCAGAGTATGGCAAAGCTTTTGTCTCAGCTGGGGTCTTGCATCTTGAAAAGGCTAAGTTCTCAGCCTTTGAGAAACTAAACGATGGCTCTTTTGCTTATCGCTATCAGACAAACTTTTCTCGTCTTAAAGCAGACGAAATCAATGAGATAGCAGACTTCGCTATAAAAAGTGGCTCAAAGATACGTTTTGGGATCGATCAAAACATCTATCTTATTGGTCTGAAAGAGAAAGCTGTTCCTTTTGATGTGAGCATGCAGAACTCAACGGTACTGACCTGTGCAGGTAACCTCTGCCCCTACGCCGTTTGGAGTATAAAAGATGATACCGAGTATTTGCCTTTAGATAAGATCGACAAAAACCAGATCCACATCGGTTTTTCGGGATGCGCTAAAGGGTGTGGTCGCCATCAGCATACGGACATTGGGCTGATTGGTCTTAAAACCAGTCATTTTGGAGACACGGATGGCGGTTGTCGCGTACACCTTGGTGCAGAACACTCAGATGGCCTCTCAACCGGGCGTATGCTCTTTTCAATGGTTCCCTTTGTGCATCTTAAAGAGCTACTTAGTCTAATTATTGATATCTATGAGCAGAGTGGGTATGATGATTTTGAGTCTTATGCAGGGGGTGAGCTAAAACAGTTTAGTATAGAGTTTCTTGCCATGTGGTACCTTCTAAATTTACGGCATAAAACAGCGCTAGCGCTACCGACTGCGGTTGAGCATGATTTTATAGCGGAGTTGGAGATTTTGAAAAGTAATTTTAGTGAGATTAAGGTGTTAGACTTAGTAGAGACACATCTTCGTGAGGCGATTAGTAGCCTTTCAAAAGCGCTTTGGCATGTGGAGGGTAAAGACCCTAACTACAAACCACCGATAGAACGCACCTCGTTTCGCTAGGGTGTCAAGTTAACTTAAAGTTTTTCTCAGTATAATTCGCCAACTTTTACTCAGAACGGCTTGTTCGTTCTGACAAAGACTAAAAGAGTACTTTTTGACTCTTGGTGTCGGAGAGAGCATTTTGCTCTCTCTTTACGGGCTTGACCTGATCGTTGCAACTGTTACTTTTTGAACTGCCTTTGGGTTGGTACAAGAGTTTTGTGATGATGAGTTTAGCCGGTGATGCTAAGCGTTTTTAGAGAACTTTTAAACCAAACAAGGAAATATAATGTACGCAATCATTAAAAATGGTGGTAAGCAGTATAAGGTTCAAGAGGGCGATATTCTTCTTCTTGATAAGATGGACCTAGCTGCAAAAGAGACAGTTGAGATCAAAGAAGTACTAGCAGTAAACGCTGGTGAGCTTGTAGTTGGAGCACCTTTCGTAGAGGGCGCTGTAGTTACTGCAGAAGTTATCAACGAAGGTCGTGCTAAAAAAGTAATTATCTTCAAAAAGCGTCGTCGTAAAGACTCAAAAGTTAAACGTGGTTTCCGTCGTGATTTTACTCGCGTTCGTATCACTAAAATCGCTGCATAAGCACAATTAAGTAGGAGAAAGACATGGCACACAAAAAAGGTCAAGGTAGTACTCAGAATAATCGTGACTCAGCAGGTCGTCGATTAGGTGTTAAGAAATTTGGTGGTGAAACAGTACGTGCAGGTAACATCGTTATCCGTCAACGTGGAACTAAAGTTCACCCAGGTAAAAACATGGGAATGGGTAAAGATCATACTCTTTACGCTCTTGTAGATGGCGTTGTTGTATTCGAAAGAAAAGACAAGCACCGTAAACAAGTTTCTATCATTCCAGCTGCATAATCAGCTTTTTGACACCGCTTGCGGTGTCACTTTCTAATTAACCTCTAATAAACAAATATTTAATACTGTATTTTTTCACTTTACAAATGTATAATGTTAAATATTTATTTGACAATTAATTGTCATTCCTGCGAAGGTAGGAATCCACGAGTTTTTATAATCCGGCAATTTTAGTTTGTTGATTCCTGCCTTCGTAGGAATGACGAACTTGCCTAGTATTAATTGACCGTGCGTATATTATATATTCACTCGACCGACTAGGTCACCAAAGGAAACACATGTTTACAGATAGAGTAGAACTCACATTATCATCAGGAAAAGGTGGCCAAGGCTGTGTTGCGTTTAGACGTGAAAAGTTCGTAACCAATGGTGGACCAAACGGTGGTGACGGTGGTAAAGGTGGCGATGTTTACTTTAAAGTAGACAACAACAGCCACACACTTTCGGGTTTTAAAGGGCGTAAACACCTCAAAGCTGAGGGCGGTCGTCCTGGTGAAGGCTCACGTATGACAGGCAAGTCAGGTAAGCCTCTGTATGTTATCGTTCCTCCTGGAACGCAGGGGATTGACAAAGAGACTGGAGAGGTGCTTTTTGATTTAGTTGATGATGGTTATGAAGTCCGCTACCTTCAAGGTGGTCGTGGTGGTTTAGGTAACTTCCACTTTAAATCTTCAACCAACCAACAACCACGTT
>JAJRVE010000145.1 GCA_024277445.1 Campylobacterales bacterium | reverse complement strand
TTTCATACTCACGGGTTGTGCACCAAAAGAGGTGATGGTCTCGGGCGATAAACTTGTCTCTAAGGGTAAGTACCATGAAGCAGCAACGGTGTACGCTGAAGCGGTAGATCAAGGTGACCGAACCCAACGTAACAACTTGTTGTGGTATTTGAACAGTGGTCTGGCTTATCATTTTGATGGTAATGTTAGTGCGAGTACAGCAGCCTTTGATGAGAGTGAATGGTTGATCAAACACTTTCAAGAACAACTGGTCGGTTCAGACATTGGACAAGGTACAGCAAGTGTCTTAGTCAATGACACAACACGTCCTTACTTTGGTACCCAATACGATGGGGTGATGGCAAACACCTATAAGGCATTGAACTACTTAATGGTAAATGACCAAGACGGTGCGAGAGTTGAATTCAACCGTGCTATAGACAGACAACGAAGAGCAAAAGCCTTTTATGCAGAGATGATTGAGAAAAATAGAAAAGCGATAGCTAAAGAGGAACAAAAAGATGGCAAGGGTGTCAACACCGATAGCTCCATGCCTCAAGCTGAAAACGGTTTAAAGACAAAGTACCCCGGTCTCTACAACTTTGAAGCGTATCCTGACTTTATCAACCCGATGGTCAGTTACTTAGCGGGTATCTTTGCGATGTCTCAAGGTGACAATACAAAAGCATTTGGACTCTTAAAAGAGGCCTATGGCATGAACCAAAACAACCCGTACATTGCTGAGGATTTGGCCTATGTGGATAATCTTTTAGATGGTAAAGAGGTGAGCAGTGAACCAGTGGTGTGGGTTATCATAGAAGATGGTCTTGCTCCGGTTAAGACAGAGTGGCGTATGGATATCCCTGTATGGATCGTTTCAAATAACCTAAACTATGTCTCCTTGGCGCTGCCTCGCATTCACGCGAGAAAGAGTGCTTTTGATGGGTACTCGGTTGCTGAAGGTGACAAAGTCAGTAAAGGTAGTGAACTCTCTAACATGGATAGAGTCGTGATGACGGAGTTTAAAAAAGAGTATCCTGCGATCTTACGTCGTGCTATCTTCTCGGCGACTACCAAGGCAGTCATACAGTACGAGATGCAACGCCAAGCGCAAAACAATGATGGAAAAGCAGGACTCGCCTTCGCTTTAGCTTCTATCGCAACCACAGTTTATACCATCGCTTCAACGCAGGCAGACACACGAACTTGGACGACGCTACCTAAGCGTTTTGACCTTATCCGTCTGGAGCGACCTGTGAGTGGCGAGATGGTGTTAAAGACATCAACGGGTCTTGCTTTACCCAAGATCGCTTTGCCATTAACACAGCATACATTAGTTTATGTTAAGATGCCAACAGCAGGTGCAAAACCTTCAATTACAGTAATACCATTAAGGAGAAGTTTATGATGAAAAAGTGGCTATTAGTCTTAGGTATACTCACACTTTTTGCAGGATGTGCTGCAAACAAGAGTTCGTATGCCAAAGTTGTAGATAACAAGCTCAAAAAAGAGATTACGATCACAGATATTAAAGAACGTGTCAACAGTGACAGTGGGCTTAAACAGCTACAGATTACGGGTACTAACGATACAGATAAGTATATGAAAGTACGTTATCGTGTAGAGTGGTATGACAAAGATGGCTTTAAACTCGACGCTATTGGTGAGAAGTGGATGGAGCTACCTGTGTATCAAAACGCAAACTTTACCATCAGCATTATTGCGCCTACTAAAGCAGCAACTGACTACCATCTATTTATAAACAACTAAAGGAAAAAACATGAAGAACATCACAAAAATTACACTCAGCGCGCTATTGGCAGCCGGACTTATGACAGGTTGTGCGGACAAAACAGAACGCATTGATATGCACAATGACAAGGGCGACCAAGTAATGGGTCTTGACTACCGTGACTTTGATCAAGCAGCCTCAGAGGCGATCCAGTCGATGTTAAAATCGGGTGCGCTAGACAAGAAAGATGGTAGTCGCTATGTACTTGCCATCTCACGTGTGACAAACGACACGATGCAGCATATTGACACAGACCAACTCATTAAGAAGATCCGTGTTGAGTTACTTCGTAGTGGTAAAGTAGTTGTAACGACAGCCGTTAGTGCTAACGGCGCAGAAGATAAGATGAGCATGGACGCACGTAAACTACGCGAAAACGATGAGTTCAACCAAAACACGGTTCAAAAGAAGGGAACACTTGTTGCTCCTGACATGAGTCTTTCAGGTAAGATCTTACAACGTAATGTTGCTATGGATGATGGTAGGCAGCAGGTAGAGTACTACTTCATGCTTTCATTAACAGAGATCAAGACGGGTCTTGCTTGGTGGGAAGGTGAGACAGTCATCGGGAAGCGAGGAAGCGGCAAATCAGTCTCTTGGTAAAAGTTCCAGCTGCAGTGTAATTTGCACTTCAGCTCACCTCTCTATCTTGGTGGAGGGGGACACAGCTTTACTTTCTTAACGCTAGGCTAAAAGTCAAGCAATGTCCCTCTGCTGGAGGGTTGTGTCTTTTATACAACACAACTTACATCACATCTGAAACTTTTTAGTGGTGTATTGTTTTAGATTCGCTTCGCTTTCTTTTATAATAAACCCTTCATCCTTACATTTTTAGTGGACCATAAATTTTGTTATACTTATATAAAAGATCTTGGGAAATAAGGGGAGTAGTTGATACAAATAGTTTTCTTCATTTCCCTTGTCATGACTACTTTTTTGTATGCTGAAGAGGCGACTTCACCTGTTCATCTTGAAGGGAGTGATACTAACCTAACACGCGAAGAGAGCATTATCTCAAGTAGTATCTCTGTTGAGAACAATGGTACTACCTATAACTGTGATACGGAAGACCTTATAGCTGAGGACATTAACGGTACCAATGTTTATCATTGTGCTACGCAAAAAGAGAAGGAACTTAACAATAACGCTGAAGCGCGTGGTACAGCAGAGATCGAGCGTTTGGCACAAGAGGTTGTGGACAAGAACGATAAAAAAGAGGTCGTTCTTGTTGAGAGTAAAGAGAATAATGGTAGTAAAAAGTATGAGGCTTTTTACGCTGATAACAAGAGTGACGAAAAGTTCCTCCCCATAAAGCTCTACTTGAGTTTGCGTTATATGTCGCTGTATCATGATCATTCACTCTCTCTGAAAGATAACTCAACACGAACAGGTGTTTTCTTCTATCAGACTTTTCCAAACGATTTTGAGTTGGCGTTTCAGTACGAGGCGGCCGTAACCATTGCAGAAAATGACAAAATAACGGGTACAGACGCTCAGATAGACCCTGGCTTTTTTTCTAGACATTTCACTACACGTCTGAGCTATGTGGCGTTAAAAAAAGATGAATACATTTTAGCTGTGGGTCGCTACTGGGGTGTCTATTATGATATTGCGGCAATGACAGATCAGTTTTTGGTCTTTGGTTCTCAAGGTACAGGTGCCTTTAATGCGGGTTCCGATGGTGCGGGTTCGGGTACAGGTCGTGCTGTCAATGTGGTGCAGTTTCGTATAGATAAAAAGCACCATTATATTGGTTTACAGGTTCAAAACCATTTGAAGGTGTTAGACTTTGCGTATTCGGGTATCTATGCCTATGCTGCAGGTGCGTCGTATCTGTACAAAGGCTTTACTGGCTTAACCTTTGGTGTCACAGGTAATTACGCTGTCTTTAAAAAAGATAAGATCACAGGTCATACGGAGACAATAACCAACTATACAAAAGCTACCGCTGACATCGCACTCTTAGCAGGTGTAACATATCGTCGAAATAAAATGAGTCTTGGTTATACGCTCGGTGCTTCAAAAAACCATGTTATTGATGATCAAGGTACGGCAATAGATATACGTGGTTCAGAGCTTTATCTACGATATCGCTTTTTTAAAGGCTGGCGTACTGCGGTTGGTTTTAACTATCTTACGCCTATCGGCAGTAGCTACAAAGGTGACTATGAGGTTATGGATTTCATCGCTTCCATACAATACAGCTTTAACAAAACGTATACGAAGCTTGTCTATGTGGAGGGTAAAAATGCGCAAGGGCACTTTTATGATGGAAGTAAGATGAGTAGCGCGGTTGCGGTAGGCTTTCGGTATTTACTAGATTATTAAAGTGGATAGTTTTCACCAAGCACTGACTTGTCTGTGGCTATAGCACTAAACAAGTTTAGCGTTCCGTGGGTGTTGGAAGGCTTTAGCTTTTTTGACGAGGGATTTAGTCTATAACTTCAATAGGCTTTTTATTAAGTCTGCAACGCCTATGTGTAGGTTGTAAAGGGCGATAGGGAAGTCTAACCACTCATCTTCTAGGTTTACGGTTTGGAGGCTCAGGTAGGCGCCTAAGGTGCTAAGTTCAATAGCTTTGTAGTTTTGTGCTTTGTCTGCTGTGTACTTGGTACGTTCTAAGACGCCAGATGCGTTGCTGTGTTGTAGGGTAAAGGCAAGCCACTTTAGGTTGACAAGGTCGCAGTAACGAAGAAAGAGTTCTGGTGTTAAGGTCTCTACGGGTGCACCTTCTGGTGTGATCAGTAGGTTTTGTTCACGTAGAGGTATGAGTACTGAGAGAATAGCAGCGCTTAAAGGGATGACCTTCTCAGTCCAGATAGGGGACTCGTTACTACTTTTTAAGGCTACTTCCAACATGGAAGTGATTTGCTCTTGAGAGTTGTTTGTAAATATTTGTCCTACAGTCTGTATCATGATAATTCTCTATTTATTAATTTTTTATAATGTAACCATTTATGTATAATTTCACCCTTATTAACTCAACAAATCATTATGATTAAGGAAGACTATGACTATCAATAAAAGTTTGGTAACAAACCTAACAGCACTTACGCTAATCCCACTTTCCATGATCATTCCTGATGCTATGTTCTCTAAGGCAGTTTTGTATGCTGGTATCTTTGCTTTTTCTGGCGCGATAACCAACTTACTTGCGATTCATATGCTTTTTGAAAAGATCCCTTTTCTCTATGGTTCCGGTGTGATTGTCAACCGTTTTGAAAGTTTTAAAACAGCTATTAAAGAGTTGATGATGACGCAGTTCTTTACAAAAGAACAGCTAGACAAGTTTTTTGCAAGTGAAGAGAAGAAGATAGATCTCTCTCCTATCATAGATAAAACAGACTTTTCTCCTGCTTTTGACGCGCTTTCTAAAACAGTCATGGAGTCTTCGTTTGGTGGGATGCTTGGGATGTTTGGTGGAGAACAGGCGCTTGATGCACTGCGCGAACCTTTTAGCCGTAAGCTTAAAAGTGCGGTGACCAAACTCGTGCAGAGTGAAAGTTTTGAGAAACAGATGCAGGAGTATTTAAGTGATTCTTCACTCAGTGATGACATGCTCGGCAAGATCGAAGAGGTCATTACAACACGCCTTGAAGAGTTAACCCCACTGCTTGTTAAAGAGATGGTTCAAAAGCTTATAAAAGAGCATTTAGGTTGGTTAGTTGTTTGGGGAGGGGTTTTTGGAGGATTGATAGGACTTGGAAGTTCGTTTGTACTCTAGTCATAATGACTAGAGAGTGAGCTGAAAAGCTTAGTGACCCCAACGTGCATAATAGCCACGTGCATCGACATGTACAAACCTAGGGTGGCGTGAATTACGTTTATAGATCCCTACACCTCCTGCGATCTTGTATTTACGTTGAACATCGTTAGCAAGGTCTGCTAGCCATTTGGTGTCTTTGTTGGTGGTCTTGCCATCGCCATCAAGATCGTCCATAAAACCATCATGGTTGTCATCGACATAGATGTCTGCAGCGTCACCATACATATGACGACTGTAGGTTGAACTGCCTATCGCCTTGTTGTAAGCCGGTGTTCTATACCCACTCATGATGACAAACTTCTTGATCTTAACCCCACGTTTGTTTGCTTCGTCTATCATCTTCTCTAAGAGGTTGATGAGGCTACTCTGTACGACAAGATACTTGGGGTATTTACTTGCTTGCTTACAGAGAAAGTCACGGGCATAGAAGTGTTTTGAGAGTTTGATGTTGTCTTTAGCATCGTTAAGAACAAGAAAATCTCTAGGTGCTTCATAGGACTTGAGTCCACGCATAGGCTTGGGGTAGGTGCCGATCTTATAGTGGTTGACTTTCCCGTTCTTGCTACGCCCCTTTTTGATGATGAGTTGGATCTCTTTATCATCACAATGGATGGTTTTGTTATCGCTGCTTTTAAGAACAAAATGCTTGCCATTGTGCGGTAAGTTTTGACACTCTTTGGCGTTAATGGAGAGTGTCTCATTGGGTTTGGCAATGTAGCTGTGGAGATGCTTGTGCATATCAACATTGTTGATGCTCACAGCAGGCAGGAGTAGTTCGAGAAAGAAGAGCGCCATTAAGGTTTTATGTAACACCTACTCTCCTTTTTTAAGTGCATTAAGTTTTTTGAGAAGTGCCTTGTCAAGATGGTAATGGTCTTCGTAGAAGTAGGCATTACCATCACGGTCAGCTGCTGCACTCCAGTACATCAAGAGGACTTGAATAGGGTGTTTGAGTGTCATGGTTGTTGTTGTAATCTCATCACCTTTTTGTTCTTCAAGTTCTTTTACTTTTTTGGAGTACATATGGGCGTTTTTTAAGATGCTCTCTGCGAGTCCAAAAGGATTTTTGACACGGATACAACCATGTGAGAACGCACGTTTGTCATTACCAAAGAGTGTTTTGCCTGGTGTGTCATGAAGATAGATAGACTGCTTGTTTGGAAAGAGAAACTTAACACGACCAAGGGCATTATAGTCACCTGGCTTTTGACGAAAGATGTAGGGAAAGTTGTGTTCATTGTAGGCGTTAAAGTCAATGTTTTGATGATCCACAACCTCGTAATGACGATCGAGCAGTTCGAGGTTCATTTTATCGAGATAGTTTTCACGTGTTTGTGCTTTATGAAGTAACTCTTTTGTCCCGATAGAGTGGGGTACTGTCCATGTTGGGTTGAAAACGATATAACGCATTTTACCACTAAAGATAGGTGTCTCGTGCATCTTCTTACCAACGATGACTGGTGTCGTGAATTGGAACTCACCATCTTTGATGTAGTAAAGTCTATAACTCGCAATGTTAACGATGACGTACTCTTTGTCAAGGTTGTGCAGCACCCAACGTGAACGTTCGAGGTTGATGGCAAGCTTATCGATCTGTTTTTGTAGGGTAGTCTTGAAAAAGTGAGCAGTGTACTTGCCAACTACACCATCAGGCTTAAGACCATGACGATCTTGGTACTTTTTCACGCCCTTGTCAATAACAGCGTCAAAATGTGTTGTGTTGAGGTCTTGCGCAAGATCACCTTCAAGGTAGAGACGATGGGCGATCTCAGTAACCACAGGTGAGTCACTGCCAAGTTTAAGCGTCTTTTTCCAATGAATGGGAGGGTAGGTACCAATCTCTTCTCGTAGCTCAACATAGTGGGTTAGGGCTTTACGTGAGTTTTGGTAGATGAAGTGTTGGGGTGCTAGGTTTTCAACATAGCGGTTAAACTTGTCATCTTTAAGGCGAAGTGCCTCTTCAAACATGACCGAAGCGTCGGCATCGTTTTTAGGAAGGTTCCAGAAACTGTAAAAAAGTTTTGGGTCTAAGATACCATAGTTAATAACTTCGATGTAGTGCAACAAGGCATCACTTAACAAGAT
>JAJRVE010000144.1 GCA_024277445.1 Campylobacterales bacterium | reverse complement strand
CTCTCAACTGTAAGTCTTACCCAGTCTTTGATTGGGATGTCTTTAGTTCTACTCATTCTCCAGATATCACCTTTTTCACAGTCAAATGCCATAAGCTCAGTACCGTCTTCACCAGTAACCGTTACTTTACCAGCTTCTGCTAGTTCGAACGTAGTTGGGTGAGAACCATACTCTTCTGCTTTTTGTGCCATAAGACCAACGTTAGCCATTGAACCCATAGTTGTTACATCGTACTGACCATTTTTAACACAGTCAGCTACCATCTCTGCGTGGAACATAGCGTAAGTTGAGTCAGGAACAACAGCAACACACTCTACTGCGTCACCATTACGGTTCCACTGCTTACCACCTTCACGTACAACAACTGGCATTGACGCATCGATGATAACATCGTTAGATGCGTTGAAGTTTGTTGTACCCTTGTCAGAGTCAACCATAGCGATCTCTGGGTTGTCAGACTCAACAACTGCTTGGAATGCTGCTTTGATCTCTGCTTCTTTAGCGTGACCTGCGATCTTCTGCTCTAAGTCAGACATACCTTGGTTCGGGTTAACCTTAAGCTCTGCAAACACGTCTGCATACTTGTCAAATACTTCTTGGAAGAAAACAGTAAATGCGTGACCAAACATAATAGGATCAGAGATCTTCATCATCGTTGCTTTAAGGTGAATAGACCATAGAACCTTGTTCTTCTTAGCATCTTCGATCGTCTGAGCGATAAATGTCTTAAGTTTAGCAACTGACATATAAGTACCATCTAGTACTTCTTTGTCTAGCGCATCGATCGTTGCTAATGTGTTACCGTTAAGTGCGATCGTAACTTTTTGAGCCTTGTCTAAAGTAACTGACTTCTCGTTACCGTAAAAGTCACCGTTACCAGCCATGTGAGCTACATATGACTTAGGATTCTCTGGGAATGCTTTAAGACGGTGTGGGTGGTTTTGAGCGAACTTCTTAACTGCTTTAGCCGCACGACGGTCTGAGTTACCTTCACGTAGAACAGGGTTAACTGCAGAACCTAGACATGTGCTGTATTTTATCTGTGTTTCTTTTTCAGCATCATTCGCTGGATTTTCAGGATAGTCAGGAATATCAAAACCTTGACCTTGAAGTTCAGCGATACACTCTTTAAGCTGACCTACTGAAGCAGAGATGTTTGGAAGTTTGATGATGTTTCCATCTTCTTGAAGTACAACTTTTCCTAGTTCAGAAAGTTCGTCTTTTGCAAGACCCATTGCCGCAAGAACACGACCTGATAGTGAGATATCACTAGTAACAACTTCAACGCCTGCTGCTTTTGTAAACGCGTTAACGATAGGAAGTAGCGAGTACGTCGCTAGAGCTGGTGCTTCGTCAATAACTGACCAAATGATTTTTGACATATTAGGTGTCCTCTGTGTTTTAAGATAGAGGCATTTTATCACTTCAAATGTAAATCATTAGTTATTCACATCATATTCACATCAAAGTGAAGATGTGTGTATCATTTGGTAGCACGCTTTATATTGCGAATATGTGTAGAATAGTAACGTGTAAAATCGTGTTTACCCTGCTTGTTTTTCATAAAATAAAGATAATCTGTCTTTGCTGGAAAGATCGCCGCGCGAATTGAAGGAAGGCTTACATTGCAGACAGGGTGGTCAGGAATGCCTTTATATTTGTAGGTATTGTAGGCTGTTTTATCATTACGAATACGTTTTGACGTAATCTTGATGTGTGAATACTTCCCATAATTAAGCGCACCATCCATCTGTAGTTTCATACCCTTGTTAATACGGTTTTGAATGACGGAACCGACAATAGGCATCTCCTTCTCAGAGGCTGCCTCTTTCTGGATAACCGAAGCAAGTGTTAAGTATTTGTACCATTTTTTCTCATTATAGGTTCCGAAGATCATCGCTGACCATTCACGATGTTTTAATGCAGATCGCTTCAGAAGTAGCGCAATGACATCATGTTCGGTAATACCACGAGGTAGTTTATAGGTGTCTGGAACTAAGGCACCCTCTTTAAACTTAGACTGCTTTTTAAACTCTTGAAGGAGTGTTTTATGATCAAGGTTGAGTGTTGAGGCCATCTGCTGCAAAAAGATGTAGGTCGTCTCACCTGGGATCAAGGTGACATTTTTCATGGCCGCCTTAGCGGTTGATAGGCGCTTTAGAAAATCAGCATGATTAAGGTGTGTTGTACCAATATTGATCCACCCTTGTTGAGGCATACCTATAAAGCGCATCAGAAAGGCATCAAGGGGTGATACATTTACATTTTCACTCTGTAGGTGTGTTATAATCTTAGTGATAGAGCCTTGCGGCACATACAACACTTTTGAGGTCGTCAGGCCTAAGTTTAGGTAGTACATGAACGACACCACAATTATAAAGACGATATCAAATATCCACTCTGCTATCATTGACTTACTAATTTTCATATTTATCACTTTATTTACAATCTATTTTACGTTACACATTGGTCTTAAACTTGACAGTTTTATCTTACCTGGTTTAAAAATTGAGAAATTATACATAAAGTGGGATGAAAAGATATCGGTAAACATCGATTCTATTAAAATTACTAAAAGTAACACGAATAGAGAGTTTGATCTAAGCACACTTAATATCGATGAACTTCTAAAAAGATCTCGTACTCTCGGTACTTTCTTCTCTGATGTACAGATAGAACATATTCAAGTCAATGAGATGAATGCTACTTTTAGTTACATTGAACATCGTAAAGCATTTTTAGAAGTAAGAGGTCCAACATTAAACCTACTAACAACCATAGATATGAATGCGTATCTGCTCAATATTTCGGTCAAAGAGTTTCATGAGACAAGTACGAACACCCGATTAACAGCTGAGTTCATTGGTGATACACGCGAAGATCGACTCTATGGCGAGATCAAGGTCAATGTTGCTGACACCATTCCCTTACAACTCTATCTCTTAGCAGATGATGAGAAGGTAAAGCTCTGGGGTAATAACTATGAACCCATCGTTAAACCTATCGGTCCTGCTGTTAAACTCGCACATTTACATCCTGCGATCAACCCATGGATCATTGATCAACTTAAAGGTGATGTTCTTAATATAGAGTACCTGAAAGGCACTCTCTATTATGATGACCCTATTAGCCTTTTAAATACACTTGATGCCAAAGCATCTTACAGTAATGTTGAGTACATATTTGCCCCTGGTTATGCACCTGCTATTGGTGAGAAAGTCGACTTAGCCTTTAAAGACCGCGTCTTATACATCTACCCTCGTAATGCGACCTTTTATGGTCAATCAGGCGGAACGACATGGATTAAGATAGACTTTGAGAACCCTGTTAATCCCCTCCTTAGTGTTGATGTCGACACGACTGCGCAGTTAACACCCAAGATTACTACTTGGCTAGAGGGTTATGGTATTGGCTTGCCTTTTTATCAGACGAAGGGGCGCACTAAGGTCAAACTCGCGCTT
>JAJRVE010000143.1 GCA_024277445.1 Campylobacterales bacterium | reverse complement strand
AGAACCAAGTTGTGACACCTCGTTTTCACGCTTGTTTTGGTACGCCGTTTCATTCATCTTTTTCTCCCATCAGCCTATTGGTATAAAATTGTAACATATGGACTCCTCGAACATCCTAGAGATAGGAGTTACGACCTACTACTATAAAATAGCTTGGTTAAAATAGTAACTATTTTATATTTTAGTTAACTTAGTACTATTTACTAGTAAAACTGTCTATGACGCTTGTCTCGCACTTTTCTGTTTTAAAACCCCATAAACCTTTGCCATCATCGGTGTTGGTAGACGTAGTGACTTGCCTTCTCTGACCACATACCCACACAACGTCTCCACCTCAGTTCGCTTGTTGTTTTGAAAATCCAAGTGCATTGAACTGCTTGCATCTTCAGGTAGAGAGGAGGCAGTTTTAAGTGCTTTTGGTACCTCATCTTGGATGTCAATGCCTTTAGCTTCGGCTACGTCTGCGATCTCTTGGAGCAAACTCTCCGCCCAGTTTTTATGGAGTTCATAGACATTGCGCATCGTAGTATCAAAATAGCTTGTCAACGCACCAAAAGCACTGATGAAAAGATACTTCTTCCAGATAGCCTCTTCGATGTTTTGAGGGGTTTTATGGCGCAGACCAACCTGCTCAAAAAGCGAAGCGACTAACGCACTCTCTTCAGGATACTCCGGAGCACCAAAAAGTGCCGCAAAGACCTTTCCCTTTTTGACCACAACACCCGTACCCTCTTTATGTGCCAATATATACACCGCACCATGCAAGACCTTCGCCTCCACTAAGGCATCTATACGCGCTTTATGTTCTACACCATTAGCAAAAGGAACAATGATGGTTTCATGTGTGATGTTCTTTTTCAAGTCAGCCAACACTGCTTCGATGTCATAACTCTTCACACAAAGGAAAAGTAGCTCTATCTTCCCTTCTAAGCCCTCTGCCTTTGTTACACTGTTTGGATGGGCTACCCATTCATGATCATCTTCTTTGACCAAAAGACCTATTTCTTTTATATGTTTAGCATGCTCGCCGCGCGCAAGAAAGATCACTTCATCCTCTAGTTTACAGAGATGCGCACCGATGTACCCACCGACACCACCTAGACCTGCTACCACTATTCTCATGCTTACCCTTTTTTGACGGCTAAATTATTTTATATCTTGACTTTTATCGTCAGTTTGATGTATTATTACAAATATAATAACTTATATAATGTATACTAATCTAAGAAAAGATTATACATTGTAACACAGGAGTTTCAGATGGCAAAAAAAATTTTAGTGCTCGGTGGTGGTTTTGCAGGTGTGGATGCAGCGGCATATCTCTGTAAAGCAGACTATGATGTGACCCTCGTCAGTGATCGTGACTACTTTTACATCTACCCTACTTCTATCTGGGTTCCTACGCATGGTGCTGAGTTTAAAGATGTCTGTGTTGATCTAAAAGAGCTCCAAGAGGCACATGGCTTTAACCTTGTTGTCGATGGTGTAAGTAGCATTGAAGCAAAAGAGAACCGTGTGACACTGGCCTCAGGAAAGGTCATCGACGATTATGACTACCTCATCATCGCCCTTGGTGCACACAAGATGAAACACACTGGCATGGAGAACACCCTCTCTATCTGTGCAGCTCCTAAACAGTCACTTGAGATCCGTGACGCACTTGATGCACTTGTAGCCAAAGGTAGCGGTAAGATCGCTATGGGCTTTGGTGGAAACCCAAAAGACAGTTCTGCTGTACGTGGTGGTCCCGGTTTTGAACTCATGTTTAACCTCCACACCATGTTAAAGAAAAAAGGCATTCGCGACAAGTTTGAACTGACTTTTTTTGCCCCTATGGCACAACCAGGCGCGCGTATGGGAGACCAAGCCTTAGCTATGATGGACAAGATGTTTACGAAAAATGAGCTCAAAAAGCAGTTTGGTAAAAAGATCAAACGTTTTGAAGAAGATGGTGTTGTCTTTGAAGATGATAGCAAGCTAGAAGCCGACTTTACCATGTTCATCCCTGCAGGAACAGGTCATGAAGTGATCGTAAACTCTGACCTACCAACTAACGAAGCAGGCTTTGTCACCATCAACGACTACTGTGAAGTGAGCCTCGATGGCGAACTCAGTAACGTCTACGCCATCGGTGACACCGCCGCACTTGAGGGTCCAGACTGGCGTGCGAAACAAGGTCACGTAGCAGAAGTCATGGCTAAAAACGTAGCCTTTAACATCCAAGAACGTGACAAAAACTCAGACCAGCGCAAAGGCTACATCGAACACCTCAACATCTTATGTGTCATGGACACCGGTGATGGTGCAGGCTTTGTCTTTAGAGATAACAAAAAAGCCTTCATGATCCCAATGCCTATCATCGGTCACATGATGAAAAAAGGGTGGGGATGGTACTGCCGAAACACCAAACTAGGCAAAATACCTCGACTACCTGGGATGTGAGAAAGCGTCAATAAAATGACACCTGCGTGTCATTTTTAGCTTTCGAACCTGTAGGTGATGTACGAAGTACCACCGAAAGGAGATCCATTAAGCCCACTGCTGGGCTTTGTGGCGAACGTGACCAAAGGAAATCCCTTTAGGGAAAACCGTAAGCGATGTACGAAGTACCGCTGAAGGCTTAACATCAATAAAAAGCCGAAGGCATTTCAACTAAAAAAACCCTAATTACAAACCAAACCCCAAACAAAGGAACCCACATGCAAACAAAAATTCTAAATGACGACTACCCTATCTACACAACCACACTTCAAAAAAGTGACACGACCCTACCTAACATCACCGCTATCATCACCCATTTTCAAGAGAAGATAACGAAACATCCTGTTGCTGTCTATATCGGTATCTTCGATCATTACAGCCATACTGCTTCACTAAAAGAAGGGCATATAGCACCTGAGATACTCGATGCTCAAAATATCCTATGTTGTTTTGGAAAAGACCTGAGTAATGCTGAGATCGTGGCGGTGAGACCGCGTTCTATCGCAGTTGTAGAACGACAAGACGACTATGTCATCTCATTTTTAAAAGCACCGAACCCTGCAGCCAACGAAGCGATGGAGAAGTGGGTTAAGGCCTTAACTAACTCCTAACACCTCGTTAAAAGTGATACACAAACTGTAGCGAGCCATAGTTGGTATGGCCTTTTTGTGTGGTGTAAAGTTGGGAGTAGTGTGTTCGCATATAGCTCATGGAAAAAGAGCTGTAACGTAGCGTGGCACCATATGTACCAAAGGCGCGTCCATAATACTTCTGAACCAACTTCTTATCGTTGAGGGTGGTGCCATCTAAAAAGTAGTCATATAAAACCACTGAAGCACCCGCACCAAAGTTAAAGTAGTAACTCCACTTACTTTTATGACGGTACGCTAACGTTGCTGTTGTCAAAACACCATTTTCCCCATACTCGTCTATAGGACTATCCCCATAATCATTTGGTATGTTGTAACCCACACGCCACTGACCACCACCAGAGGCTTCTATGGCAACATTACCTAATTCACCACTGACAAAAGGGATAAGGTCTGACTCTAAGCCCCAAACGTCATCTAGTACATAATGCCATTTGTGCATGTAGTCAAGTTGCACCCCTACTTTTGAGCCAAGTTGATTACCCCACCCTTCAGGATCAGGCGAACCTATAATCCAGTGGATGAACTTTTGTACCTGTTCCATATAAGCATGCTGTCCCACCACCCCAAGCTTAAGACTCAAAGCATCATAATGATCTTCTGAGGTCTGATAGAGCGCTGTTTGAAAGTAGAGCCATCCTGCATACGGTTGCTGTCCGGGGATCTCAGCAGAGGTATTTAGCTCATCGGGTGTAAACATCTGCTGTGCAACCGTAAACGAAATAAAGTGTTCACGACTGTACCCAGACATAAAAGGGATCTGCAACCAAGAGTCATTAACATCTTTACGGTGCATCAGTGCGTAAAGCTTTCCCCCTTGAGTATAAGCCCTGTCGGTACGAACATCAGCATCGTTTTCAAAGGTAAAATCAGCACGTGTAAAGTCCCACTCATCGGCAGATGAGAGTGTAACAGTCACCATAAGTATTAAAAAGATTTGCAATAATGATTTCATAATCCGACATTCTAACACAAAGCTAATCTTCCTCTATTTATAATGCGACTAAGAAGATGATGAGATAGCCTTAAAGAAGCCATACATAATTTTCCCTAAACATGCTTTTCACCCCTTTTTATGCTCTCTTTGGCTAAAATAAGAGCTAATTCACACAACATTTTTGAAATATCCTTCTAGAAGCCCTTTTCAAAAATGTTAACAAAAGAGCACTATGTCAGTCAAACAACAGATTTTAGAGACCATTAAAAAACGTCCCCTCATCATTGATGGGGCTATGGGTACCCAACTACAGGCTAAAGATGACCAGATCTCTGAAGCAGCATGGGAAGGAAACGAAGGGTGTAACGAGATCCTTAATGTAACTGCACCCGAAGTCTTAGAGAGCATTTACAGTGCTTACTTAACAGCAGGGGCTGACCTCATAACGACCAACACTTTTGGTGCTTTTGACTGGGTTTTGGATGAGTACCAGATCGGTGATAGAGCGTATGAACTTGCAAAAGCAGGAGCGCAAGTCGTTAAAAAAATGTGTGACCAGTTTAGTACCCCTGAACATCCGCGTTATGTCTTAGGCTCTATAGGACCAGGTACCAAACTCCCATCACTTGGGCATATGCATTATGATCAGATGTTGTCTGGTTATACCGTCTGTGCGGAAGCACTCATTGACGGGGGAACGGACATCTTTATCTTAGAGACCTGTCAAGATCCGCTACAGATTAAAGCAGCCCTGCATGCCTGCGAAGCAGCCAACAAAAGT
>JAJRVE010000142.1 GCA_024277445.1 Campylobacterales bacterium | reverse complement strand
ATTAAAAGAGATCATCGTTGTCCTACGCACAGACCTACTAAAAGCGATCAACACCAACCAAGAGTTTGCGATCAACTATAAAGGTGAAGTTGTTACTCCACCGTACGCTGAAAAAGAGATCTTTATCTTTAAAGGCAAGGCACAAGCACCAAAGGCATCTGCACTTACGATGCCAAAACCACAGAGTATTGCTCAGATCCTTGGCGACAACTACAAGGTTGTTGAAGATGAAGGTCGTATCTTGATTAAAGCTTCTGGTAACTGGCAAGAGCTCATCAACATCAACATGCCAAACACAGACTATGACGACACTACGGCTGATGGTGTTGCAGAGTTTGCAGACAAAGAGATGGAGCAGATCGGCTGGTTCGGCGATGAGTTTAACATAGACTATCGTGAGATGGTTGAAGAACTTGAAGAAAAAGCAGAAGGTATTGTGCTGTGTGTTGAACAAGAGGAGCCTTACCAGTTCAGTGGTATGGGTATCTTCTTTGACATTCCACAAGCAAAAGAGGTCCTCTTTGACTTTTGTCAGACCAAGGCCAAAGAGAAGATAGCGACAGACCCAGAGTTTGCGCTTGACAACTTAACAGACGACGAAGAAGAGGCAGCAAAGTTTTTTAAACTAATGTAACCGTCAGCTAAGCCGGAGAAATCTGACTTATGCTTCTACTATTTTAATCCTATTTTTCCCTGCTTCTTTTGCATCATACATCGCACGATCGGCTTGGGCATATAGATCTTTCACTAAAACAACCTCTTTTTCATCTAAACTTATCACCACACCACCGAGTGAAGAGGTCACTACTTTATGCGGTGCATTTCCTTTGTGTGGAAGCTGTAAGTTCGCAATCGCTTCGATGATCTTCTGTGCGAAAGCTTCTGTCTTTTGCTTGTTTGTATTAATGACCAGTACACCAAACTCTTCACCACCTAGTCTAAAGATATCATCACTTGAACGTTGACAGGTCTCTTGCAAGACCTTAGCCACAGCTATCAGTACCTTGTCACCTTCTAAGTGTCCATAGAGATCATTATAAAGTTTGAAGTTATCGATATCGATCATTAGAAAACCGATACTTAAGCCTTCACGTTTATGACGACGGATCTCTTTTTCAAAGATCTCGTAAAAGAAACGTCGATTATTGATCTTGGTTAGGGGGTCAGTGGTTGCCATTTTCTGCGCACCTTTTAAGTGACTAATATCTTGATGCGTCACATAATACCCTTCTAGCTCACCATCATTCGAGGTGATAGGGATAAACTTCACTTCACACCAATGCTGCTTGTTCTCTTTTGTGAGGTGTGCCAACTCACCACCCCACCCTTTTCCTTCGACTACTTTACGTGAATAGGCCTCTATGTTATCATTGGATTCACTTTTAAGTAAAAGGCTCTCATACGTTCGTCCTAAGATCTCATCTTCTTTGTAACCGCACACGTTTAGATAGCTCTCATTAACATGTTCAATCTTCGTAAACTTATCTATGGTGATAATAGAAATCCCTTTTTCCAAAAGATCCAACTTGTTTTCTAACTCTTTAGCATAACGCTTACGCGCATGCAGACCTTTTTTAGCACCTAGGTAGAGGTACATAAAGAGTGCTATCACAACAATCAGTGCCAAGTTAGTATAACGCGAGAACTGATACGAGCTAAGTTCACCTCGATTAAAGACACTCCAACGGTTTTCTATGAGGCGTCTGTCTGCAGGAGAGATACTCTCAATACCCTTGTTCAAAATAGAGGTCAACAGCGCATAATCACTACGCACCATCATCTTAAGTTCGTGCGCATACTCTAATGTTCCCGATATTTTGACGTTAGCTAAGTAGGCATCACGAATCCCTTGACTTATGACCGGTAAGACACCTACAACAGCGAACACCTTGCCTCGAGAGAGACTCTGCAGACAGCTTGAGGTGTTTTTTAAGGTCACAAGTTCTATCTCGGGGAAGTTAGCTTTGAGATAGTTATAGAGCTTAAAGTTATCTCTCACCGCTACTTTTTTGCCAAACAGCGCAGTGATATCTTCTATGTCATCAATATCATTTTGTGTGGCGATCACAATAGGATAGCTTCCAAACGCCTCAGTAAAGTTCGCATACTCTTTTGTTGAGACGAACTCTGGATTACTTAGACTCACATCAAGGCTTCTACTTTTGATCGCATTGGTAAGCTTAGAACCTTTTTTAAAGTGCTGGTACTGTGCTTCAAAACCACATCGTTTAGCGATAAGGTTCATATAGTCAACAGCCATACCCTCTACTTCACCCCTGTTCTCATAAAGTATGGGTTTCATATGCATACCACTATAGCTTATGATGGGATGCTTGTCTAACCATGCTTGTTCTTGAGGGGTAAGGGTTACTGTTTGAAAAGCACTTGGGTGCAGGTAAGCAAAGTTTTCAGGCATCTCTTTAATGAGTCCCTGTTTTTGATAGACCTTACTCATCTGCTCCATCTTACTAGCATCTATTTTACCCATATGATCTGGCGTCAGGTTAGCCATCTTTTTTAAGACATTTGCCTCATAGATAAGTGCTTCGATGGATTTGTTCGGTGCATATTTTTCATGAATGAACTGCGCTGTCTCTTTGATATGTTCAAAGGCATAACGCCAACCTTGCATGGAAGCCTTCATAAAGTCATTGACACGACGTGGATGCTCATAATACTCTTTTTTAGAGGTATATAAGATGTCAGAATAGAAGTCAAACCCATTACTCGCAGGATCAAGGTAGTTAAAAGCGATCTTTTTTTGCATTAAGACAAAAGGCTCATTACCAATATAGGCAACAATAGCATCTGCTTCACCCTTTAAAAAGCCTTCAAAGCTATAGGGAACACGAGTATAGCTAATGGAGTTTTTCTCTAAGATCATCGACAAAAGAATGGAGTTAACTTCGTCTGCACCAAACATGATACGTTTTTTGTTAAGATCTTTAGCCCTGCGTAACTTACGCTCACCTTTACTCAACAAGATCAGTGGAGATGAGTCAAAAATGGCATTAAGAAGAAGGAGCTCTTTACCTTGTGATATCTCATAAAGAAGGCTACTAGAACCTACTGCAAAGTTCACATCACCCGCTAAAACATCCTCTGAGACAAAACGTCCACATGCTGGATCATAAGGGTAGATGCTAACATCAAGACCCGCTTCTTTATAGTAGCCTCTCTCTTTTGCGATGTAATAGCCGGCAAACTGAAATTGGTGCTTCCATTTGAGTTTGAGAACAACGCTTTCAGGTTGGCTCACACTTGAAAAGAGTAGGCTTGAGAACACTAAAAACAACAAAATTATATATTTTAAAAACATCCCTTATTATAGGTGACAAATATGTTAGTTAAGCTTAAATATAAAAAAACAGCTTTAGTTTGTTAAAGGCAAGGTTAACTATTTTGGCGCAACCAACGCTCTAAGATGATCTTCGCTGCCAAAGAGTCCACTCGGCCATCACGTTTATACTTGACCT
>JAJRVE010000141.1 GCA_024277445.1 Campylobacterales bacterium | reverse complement strand
CTGTGGAGTTGGTCGTAAGCACGACCTTTCGCACGGTGAGACTTGGCATCGAGTTTCTCTTTTGAGATGGCGATGACATCGAGGTTGACACCGGCGGAGTCGAGAAGATCTTTCGCTAAGCTCAAGAGCGTAGTTCCTCCGTCGATTAGCCAAAGGTCAGGAGGAGGGTTCTCTTCAAAAGCGTTTATACGGCGAGTCAGTGTCTCGCGCATCTGTCCATACTCATCACGAGCACTTAAGTGGTACTGACGATAACCAGACTTGTCAAAGGACTCTCCATCAAAGGTGATCATACCTCCCACAGTGGCTTCACCGGACATGTGTGAGTTGTCAAAGGCTTCGATACGGCGTGGGGTGACACTAAGTGATAACAACTCTTGAAGCATCTTAGCTGTGTTTTCTGTTGAGGTGTCTCGCTTTTGTCGTAAGAGTTCCTCAGCATTGGTTAGCGCAAGGTCAGTAAGATGCTTTTTGTTACCGCGTTGTGGGTGTAGAAGGTTTGCTCTTTTGCTGAAGAGATGGCTTAAGTGCTCTTGCACAAGTTGTTTCTCTTGAAAGTCATGGGCAACTAAGATCGGCGCAATAACAGGTGGTCTCTCATGTCCGTAGAACTCTATGATGGCACGTTCATATGCTTCATCAAGGTCAAACCCACTGTTAAGGTTGATGAAGCCATGTGAAGAGGAGATGATCTTACCACTGCGCATAAAAAGGCGAACGATAGCCGCGCGTTGTTCATTATGGGCGATAGCAAAGATGTCGTAGTTCTCTGTAGAAGCTAAATCAATCTGAGAGATGAGTTCGCTTTTACTAATGCGTTCTATTCTGTCTCGTAGTGCTCCTGCCTCTTCAAAGCGAAGGTTCTCTGCATAAAAAGCCATCTTCTCTGTGAGTGTGGAGAGAAGACTCTTTTTATTCTCTATGTAAGCAATGGCGGTATCAACGATCTCTTTGTATTGTTCTAGTGGGACATCTTTTTCACAGGGTGCAAGGCATTGGTCCATCTGGTAGTAGAGGCAGGCTTTTTTTTCTTTCAGACAGCTCTTTTTTTGGACCAGTTTACAGAGTTCATATAGTGAGTCTAAAATATCTCTAGCACCAACCGAATAGGGACCAAAGTAGCGGATACCTTTTGTCTTAAGGACTTTTCGTGTTATCTCAAAACGAGGATAGGCTTCCTCTTCATTAATATAGATATAGGGATAGGTCTTATCATCACGTAAGAGTATGTTGTACTTGGGTTTGAGCTGCTTTATGAGTGAGTTCTCTAATATGAGTGCATCATGTTCACTCGCTACCATAATATAGTGCATGGAGTGTGTCTCTGTCAGCATCTTATGAATACGGGCAGAAAGTTTGGGGTTTGGTCTGAGTTGAGGTGTAAAGAGAAAATAGCTTTTGACACGGTTATAGAGGTTTTTCGCCTTACCTACATAAAGAAGTTTGTTGTTTTTGTCAAAGTATTGGTAGACACCCGGTGACTTTGGAAGGTTCTTAATCGTGTTGATCATGAATACTGCTGCGAATGCTTTCGATAATTTTGTGGAGTTTTTCATCACTAACATTGTTGGTGAACTCGCCCAAAGCACGTTCCTCGTAATGGGCTTCGGTCTCTTTTTTAACCTCAGTTGTTTTAGGTAGAGGTTTATGTGAAACATAGGCACGAATGTCTTCAAACACGAAATCTTTACACTTTGGTGGTGGATATTGTTTTAAAGGCGTTTTAATCGAGCTGATGATAATATCAAACTCTTGTTTTGCCCCATTATGGCTAAGAACAAAATAGAGTACTTTATGCTTGACATACGCAAAGCTGATCATCGACTGTATATGCGGTGGGAAAAGTGTTTTAATAACATTGATACATTGATGTTGTGATAATTTTTTATATTGAGGTTGATGAACAAGATGCGCAAGAACCTGAGCCGAATTTTTCATGTAGTGATTATAACAGTTAGCTTGTTAACTTTGAGTGGTTGTGGTCACAAAGATGATCCTTTCTATACCCCATCAAGCCAAGAGAAGTAGGGCCTAAAATGCATTATGACGTTGTAATAATTGGTGCTGGTGTCGCGGGTCTCTACACTGCGATCAATTTACCAAAAGATAAAAAAGTACTCATTGTCAACAAGGCACATCCCTGGGAGTGTAATACTTTTTATGCCCAAGGCGGTGTGACGACGGCTAAAGATGATGACGATGTTGAGCTGCATATAAAAGACACCTTAGATGCAGGTGCTGGGCTTTGTGATACCCAAGCTGTACAAGTATTGAGTGAAAACTCACAAGCGGTCATTAAAGACCTTATCGCTCGTGGTTTTAGTTTTGACGCAGACAGTGAGGGTAATCTACTCTACACGCAAGAAGCGGCACATTCTCAAAAACGTATTTTGCATGCGGGTGGCGATGCGACTGGACGTTACCTACATCACTTCTTACTCGAAAAGAACCCTCATCCTATGATGGAAAATGCTGTTGTTACAGACCTTCTTATGGAGGGAAGTAAGATATGTGGCATTACGGTCTTACATGAGAACAGACTAAAAAATGTCATGGCAGATGCAGTTGTAATTGCTAGTGGTGGAGTAGGGGCTCTTTTTGAGTTTCATACGAATGCTTCGAGTATTAGTGGTGAACTTCAGGGGATCTGTAGTGAAAAAGGGATCGCCTTAGAGCATATGGAGATGCTGCAGTTCCACCCAACGGTCTATGTAGACAATACGACGGCACAGAAGCAGCTTCTAACTGAAGCACTACGTGGTGAGGGTGCTCAAGTGGTGGATGAGTTAGGATATCGTTTTCTTTTTGACTATGACAGTCGTGGGGAGATGGCACCACGCGATATCGTAAGTCGCGCTATTTTTGACTATGCCAAGAAGACAGGCAAACAGGTCTACCTCTCATTTAAAACGTTTGAATACAGTTACTTTAAACAGCGTTTTCCTAATATAGAAAACAAGTTCGCTACCTTGGGTTATAATTTGCCACATGACAGAGTTCCGATTTCACCGGCATTTCATTATGCTATTGGTGGGATAAAGACGGATCTTTCTGGACGTGTGCCTTCTGTAGAAAATCTCTATGCAGTTGGAGAGGTGGCTTCGACCGGTGTTCATGGCGCGAACAGACTTGCTTCTAACTCACTTTTAGAGGGGCTTGTTTTTGCTTTACGTGCAGCGCAGTTGATCTTGACTTCAGGTAACTCTTCGTGCACCAAAGCATTTGTTGCTGAAGATGTGACTTGGCGCTTGCCTGAAGACAAAGCGAAAAAAGATCGTCTTCGTATCATTATGTGGGAGAATGTCTCTATTGTGAGAACAAAAGAGGGGCTTGAGGAGGCATTACAAGAGATTAATGGTATGCTTTCACAAAAGTTAGGGCGTATGCTTTATCTGCGTCTTTTGACGGCTAAAGAGATCGTCACATCAGCACTACAGAGAGAAAAATCTGTGGGTGTTCACTACAGAGAAAACTAAGGAAATTACATGCACGAAACTGCTATAGACCTCACCACAACGTGGATCGGGATTGTCTCATTCGCTATATTTGTTATCGGTTACTATTTTATAGCCGCTGAAGAAAAGTACCATATCAACAAGGCAAAGCCTGCACTGTTTACCGGTGCCTTTATGTTTATGTTGATTGGTGTTTACTTTAGTCTTAACGGTATGGACCCTGAGCCACTGCACCATGAGATGGAAGTTCTGATCTTAGAGATCGCGGAGATTTACTTCTTCTTGCTTGTAGCAATGACCTTTATTGAAACCCTGCTAGAGCGTCGTGTCTTTGATGTGATGAAGTATAAGTTGACCTCTAAAGGCTACAGTTACAAGAAGATCTTCTGGCTAACGGGTTTGCTTGCTTTCTTTATCTCTCCAGTTGCAGATAACTTGACAACAGCGCTGATCCTTTCTACGGTTCTTTTCACGATTGACAAGAAAAATATCGCTTTCTTAGTACCGGGTGCGATCAACATCGTTGTCGCTGCCAATGCGGGTGGTGCTTGGTCGCCATTTGGTGATATTACGACCTTGATGGCATGGACAGCGCAAAAGGGTGAATTTTTAGACTTCTTGTTCCTTTTCCCTGCTTCTATCCTTGGTTGGACGATTACGGCATTTTTACTCAGTAAGGTTGTTCCTGATGGGGAGCCTCACTTCGATGCAGACAGTGACGCTATTCCAAAAAATGAAAGATGGTGGACAGGTTGTTATCTATCTTGGTGTCTTTACTAT
>JAJRVE010000140.1 GCA_024277445.1 Campylobacterales bacterium | reverse complement strand
TGTACTACTCTTTATGGTGCTAGACCTTAAGTCAGGTGACGAGGTCATCACTTCACCACTAAGTTCAGGCATTGCCGTTCAAGCGGCTCTGTTTATGGGTGCAAAAGTCATTTTTGTGGATGTCACAGAAGAGAACTATACACTCGACATCGAACAAGTCGAAGATGCTATTACGGAACGGACTAAACTTATCATCCCAATCTCTCTTTTTGGAAACATAACCGATATGGAAAGCATCAATACACTTGCATTTCAGCACGATCTCTGTGTCATCGAAGATGCTGCAGAGAGTTTTGGTTCAGCACAAAACAACAAAAAGTCATGCCAACTTTCTAAACTAGCAACCAGCTCATTCTTTCCAACCATGCCACTTAATGGTTTCGGAAATGGTGCAGCACTCTTCATCGAGGACAAAGCCTTACGTGAAAAGGCTCGTCTCTTACGTTCACAAGGACGTGATGGCAACACTTATCGTGGTATTGGTATTGAAGCATGTATTGACACCCTGCAAGCGGCCATCGTCAACTATAAACTGACTCATTTTGATCAAGAGACAAGAACTCGCAAACAAATCGCAACTAACTTTACTCAGAACTTAGAAAAGAGCGCATTAAGACTACCAACCTTTACACAAGAGAGTAACTACGCCTATTACCCACTCACAACACCAGAACGTTCAGAGATCATCTCACGATTACAAGCAAAAGGGATAGAATCTAAAGTACCATTTTCACAACCGCTTCACCTTCATCCTGCTTTCACATTTATGCGTTATGCCCAAGGTGACTTTCCCATTAGTGAGCAGTTAGCCCAAAACCTACTTCTCCTTCCTCTTCATGCCTACCTTAGTGAAGCAGAACAAGAGAGTATTATTAACGCACTTCTATAATCTTCACACTTTTTCCACATTTTTTCGTTTTATACTTATCTTATAAAAGAGCATTATGCTCTCTTGTAGGAGGACACTATGAAGTTTATAACACTATTTTTACTCATGATCACCTTCGCTTTACATGCTGATTCACAGCTAAAATCGGATGTTGTCATCGAAAATGAGAGTTATGCACTCCAACATGAATTTGCCTATGGTGTGAGCAACAACTACTCACTTCTCAGTATAGAGCACCAGATACAAGCAGAAAATGACCTAATCTTTCATTATGGAACCTGTGTTGGTCTTATTGTTGAAGACTATACGGCTCAAAATGGTTTTGGTCCCAATGCAGATGAGATGGGTCTAATCATCGAAGCAAACCTTGGTGTGGATTATATACTACAGGATTATCAGACCTTATCATTAGAGGGTTCGCATTCGCAAAACCAGCTCATTGATGTTGCTGAACAGCAGATCCAGTTCAACTATCAGTACAAATTTTAAACAAGTTTAATACTATGTAATAATAGTAATTAAGAGTAATTTAAACAAACATAACTTATACTAATAGTAATGAAGAAATTAATACTTATATCGTTACTGACATCAACACTTTTTGCTGAGCATAAAGAGTTGGTGTCTGATTTTAATTTTGTTAAAGATATTAAAGAGAAAACCAATGAGAGTGCCTTTGGTAAGACAAGCACCTATTCACTTCTCTTTGCTAGACATGAGTTAACCATGGAGCAAAAAAACCTTCATTTTTATTATGGTGCTAAGCTAGGCGTTGTGAGTGAGGAGTTTAACTCAGACAATGGTTTTGGTCTACCCCTGAGTGAGATGGGAACATACTTCGCGGCTGCTGTAGGGATGGAGTATGATCTTAATGACCAAGCTATCTTAATGGCTGAGGGTACACGTTCAGAAGATCATCTCAATAAACTCACAGAGAGTAAAGTCAAGCTAACTTATACCTACACGTACTAAACCTATTTCTTCTTTTCAGGTTTTTCCACTTTAAGCATCGCTGCTGTCAACTCTTTAATGTTATATACCCCATCAAGACGTTTTAACACCTTGTCATCACTGCTTAAAAAGTATAAGGTCGGTGTGCCAGAGTAGTCAAGTCCATGGATGTCATCATCATGTACATCCAAGTAGAGCATCACATACTCTTTTTCTATCTTCTCGATCAACACTTCATCTTCAAACACGATGTTTTCCATGTACCAACATGCTTTACAGTTGTCCTGAGAGAGCATCACGAGTACACTCTTCTCCTCTGCCTTAGCTTGTTCAAACGCTTTTTCATAACTGCTTGCCCATTGATCATCCGCTATTAAGGAGAGAAGTGGAAGTAGTAAAAAGAGAAGTGCTCTTTTCATACGTTAGAGTTTGTTGAGATGTGCTAAAAACTTCTCTGGAGGTTGGTACCCAATAATACGTGCATTTTTAATCTCTTTAGTATCTTTAAAAAACAAGATACCGGGAGGACCAAACAGGCCAAAACGTTTGGTTAAGGCACGTTCATCATCCGTGTTATCAGTCACATCTGCCTGCACTAAGACGAACTCACCCATCTTTGCTTTAACATCTGCATCGGCAAAAGTAAGGTGTTCCATCTCTTTACATGAGCTACACCACTCTGCTGCGAAATCTAACATCACGGTTTTCTCTTTGTTAGCTTCTAAGATAGCGTCTAGTTCTGCACTAGAGTGGATAACTTTAAACTGTACAGCAGTTGCATTTGGCGCAGTAGAAGCACCTTGAACAACCGTTGTTTTGTTGGTAAACTGATCAAGTGGTGTAAACATCGATGTTGAGCCACTGAGTGCACCACTAAAGAGTAAAGCTCCGTAGATCATAAAGAGCACGCCCATCGCTTTGACCAAGGCATTCCAACCACGCTTACCTGCTTCTAATGGCTCTAGTGCACCCATATAGACCGCTGAGAACATAAAGAAGACAGCCCAGATTAACATCGTTACCGAGTCAGGCAAGATACGACTTAACATCCAGATAGCGATGGCTAACATTACCGCACCGAAAACATGGGTCAAAGTATCCATCCAACCACCAGGGCGTGGCATAAACTTACCTGCTCCCGCACCAATAAGGAGTAGTGGAAGTCCCATACCAATACTCATGATAAAGAGTGCCGCACCACCTAAAAGAGCATTTCCTGTCTGACCAATATAGATGAGTGCTCCAGCAAGGCCAGGGGCGACACATGGTACTACGATAAGCGCTGAGAGG
>JAJRVE010000139.1 GCA_024277445.1 Campylobacterales bacterium | reverse complement strand
TGACGGATGATGCATTGTGTTGAAATACTTGTGTAACCCATTCTATCTCATCTCGGTCTAATCCATCAGAGGTGAAACTTGAATCAATGAGATTGAAACCAAATGATTCAAATAGCATCGACATTTGCTCTGGAATAATGTTTTCAAAAAATCTAGGATCATTTTTTCGTGGAGTGTAAGAATAACTCAAAATCACTGTACCGTTCGATTTAAGATGCTTTTTTATACTGAGAATAGCTTCAAAGTGTTCCTCTTTAGGAAGATGCATCCATGTGGCAATTGAATAGATCGTGTCAAAAAAATGTTCATACTCAGAATCAAGATTAATCTCTGGAAGGGTAGATGCAAATAATTGATCCTTTAAAGATGGGTGTTCTTTTTTAAAGCGAAGAACAAAAGCATCACTAGCGTCAATTCCCCATACTCTTACACCTCTTTGTTTGAGATGGCGCATATCTCTACCTGATCCAAAACCAAGCTCAAGAACTTTTTGTGCAGGTGAAATGTATTTATCAAGTATGCTATGCACTTTAGATACATCTGCACTGTCATATCTTATGATAAGTTCATCGGAGTGGGAATTATAATAATCTATAGTAGATGAATTCATGTCTATATATTAGCGAAAGCAGTTTGAAGATCAATATTCATTTGTTCAATTAGTGGCATAAAGATTATCTGTAGCAGTAAGAAATAGATTTTTAAACTTATTGCTTGGCAAGAATGGCTCATCGGAACTGATAAAGTGTTCAAGAAGCTTTGGGGAGGCTGCCTCTAGCTTGTGCTGGATCTCTTCCCAACCTTTTTTGCCATAGATCAGTCGTCAAAATGTTTGTCGAGTTTGTCTAACAACTTGAGACCAGCTTCGGTGATATCGTAAAAGAGTATACCCACTCTGTCAATGTGTGCTTTAAGGTCTTCATTTTGAAGGTCATTGTAAATCGAGAGATCAATTTTGTAGGGTAATAGAAGGTCATCGAGTTCTGTCTCAATCTTTTGCAGGAGAGGAAGGTCTAATCTCTCCGACTAGAGAGAAGTCTATGTCAGAGCCATTTCTGTAGTTACCTTTTGCTCTTGAACCATAGAGGAGTACTTTGTGTATGGAGGGATGTTTGGCAAAGACAGTGTTGATCTGCTCGATGGTCTTGTCTGTTAGGCCGTAGGGCATTACTGTGCCATCTCTTTTTGTTTTAACGTTTGCAGTTTTTGTTGTAGTTGTATGAAAGCGGGTGCGTAGCCACCTAGCATGAGGTCAACGATTTCCTCGACAGTTTTTTCATCATAGGTGTGAGAAGTTAGGTTACGACTTTTAATCATACTCATCTAGGTATTACGCCACCAACTAAACAGTCAAATCTCAATGAGGGTAATTTTGTGCATAATCAAGGCAGATGTTCTTTAGTGTAGCCGTAGCTACACTGAAGGTTGTCTAACGCAGAGTATGTGCAAAAGTACCCTCACCCTTCGGGGAGAGCGATAAGAGGCAATCTTCAAACAAATAGATATTTCGGCTTAGCTACGGCTAGGCCTCGTATCTCTTCGTTAAACCTTACCTCTTCTCACTCTCTTGAGTTTTTGGCTGTTTAATTGGTGGCGTAATATTACCATCTTCAATGAGACCAGTAGAAAAGGCCTCTCTTGTAGCATCTTTATAAAGATCAAGGTTCATTTCAAGCATAATGCCTTGTACTCTTTTGTCCTGTTAGTAAAACTTCAATGGATAGATTTTATTTTGTGACTCAGGATCACTTCGCATTTTTATCTTCTAATATCTTCTGCTCTTTTTCTATTTTAGTAAGACTTTTTTGAGGTGTTGGAAGGTTTTCTGGCATTGTTCCTCCAAGTTCAGCGATAGTCTCTCTTACCTTTTTTCCGACTTCATGGTGTGTTTGGTTCGCTTGTGCTTTGCCTTTAGTACCATCTCGTCTTAATTTTTCTTCAGCCTGAGTTGCTCGAAACAGGTTGGCAGCTAACTCTGTTGTCCCCATATGGTCAAGGATCTTATGGGACTTTTTAAGACCTTTTTTTGCATGGATCCCTTTCGCATCGAGACCACCGTACAACCCTTTGTACCCATGGTTTTGAAATATAGCAAAGTCTAAATGACTTTCTACACCGGCATTGAACGCCGCTTCGACGAGTTGTTTATTGTGCTCTTTGAGCTCATTTCTCAGATAGAGACGCTTTTCGTCTTCTTTTAGTTGATTAAAAACTTCATCATTTTGAAGCTCCTGTCGTCTAGTCTGTATCGCAAAGTATGTTTGCCCGTTAGCAATGACAGGTTTACTAGGATCACCGTTTTGAACGATGAGGTAACAGGCATATCGTGACAAAGCATAGGATGGATAGGTATTGGTCGCACCTTTTCCATGCTTTATCTCCTCGTTGATCTCAACGATGTGATCATTAATCTCCTGTCCACTGTTAATGCAGGCTTCTTTTGCCTTTTCAATTACTTTGATGAAGTTTCTGAAGTCAGAATAATCCAATACCTTTGCTAAGGCTCTTGCGTACCAAAATTCATTGCCATCCACATCTGTTTGCTTGATGGCGTCAAATGTCTGGTGATGTGAGTTTTCGATGTCTGTTGTCATTGAAAATCCTTTACTCAATATTCTTTACTATAGCGAATATGGATGGAAATAGAGTAATACATTGCATTTTGACTTACCTCACACAATCCATTCTCCTGACTTGATATACTTGTAGCAATTATATTCACAGGGGAGTGATAATGTTTCGTATCACCGTATTTATACTTTTTACATCGATGTTACATGCTGAGGGTATCCCTGAAGAAAAACTTGGGGCTATTTACACTGAGGCGCTTTGGTTTGTTGGGGTGATTGGGGTTATGGCGGTGATCTCTTTTGTGGTTTCGAGTCGTAATGCGAAGCGTTATGAAGAGCAGTTGGCGAGAGAAAAACGTGAAGTAGCGGTTGAGAAGGAAAAAGTTGATGAGGTCATGGTAACACCTGTTGATGAGCAGAGCTTAGAAGATGGCTCTTCGGTTGATAGACTGCTTGAACTTTCTCAACTCCATAAAGAGGGGCTCTTGAGTGAGGCAGAGTTTATGGTGTTTAAAAAAGAGTTGTACCGTGAACTGAAGGAGATGCATCGTTAGAAATGATGCTATAATTTTCTATATTGGAAAGGTTTGAAATGGACAGATCAACGATTATCGCATTTTTGCAAGAGCATAAAACAGAGTTTCTTAGTAATTTTGGTATTGCCAAAATAGCACTTTTTGGTTCATTTGCAAGAGATGAAGCGACTGAAGAGAGTGATATTGATCTCTTGGTGACGTACGTGAATAATCCTGGTGATGTATATACTAATAAGCGAAACTTTAAAACACTTTTACACGAGTATTTTGACCGAAACATAGATGTCGCTAATGAAAAATATCTTAAACCATTTGCAAAAGATGCCATTTTGAAAGATGCTATTTATGTCTGATGTTAAGATGGCTCTTTTATCCATAATCGAAGCTATAGAGAAAGTAGAACGTTATAGTCACAAGTTTAGTAATGATGATGATTTTTATCATGATGAGCTTAGCTTTGATGCAACGATGATGCAGTTTATTGTTATTGGAGAGATGGTCTCTAAAATGGATGATTGTTATAAAGACGAGCATAATTCTGTGCCATGGAAAGAGATAAAAAACTTTAGAAATATCGTTGCACATGACTACTTTGGAATTGACTCGTCGGAAATATGGAGTATTATTCAAACCCACCTTCCTAAGCTAAAAACTCAAATCAGTGCATTAATAGCTTCACTTTAAAAGGTAAGAAAATGTCTGAGATAGATAGAGCTAAATGGGACAAGAAGTATGTAGCAAAGCCACAGCTACTTCGACCTCGTGATGCTAGTGCCGTGTTAAAGCAGTACCTTCCAAGAGGTGAAGGCAAGAGGGCCCTTGACCTTGCTTGTGGGGCAGGACGAAACAGCCTTTATCTGGCTGAACAAGGCTATGAGGTTGATGCGGTTGATATTGCGAAGGTTGCGTTAGATACCTTGTGGCGTGAAGCACAATCGAGAGGTTTGTCTGAGAAGGTTTTTCCTCTCTTACATGACCTTGATAGCTTTGAGATTAAGCAAAAAGGTTATGACCTTGTGCTGATGAGCAACTTTTTAGATCGTACTCTGATAGAGCGGAGTAAAGAGGGGCTGAAGAGAGGTGGTCTCTACATCGTTGAGACCTATATGGCTGATGAACGCAATGAGAAAGAGAGCTCTAAGGCTTCGAACCTTTTGGAAGCAGGGGAGTTGCGTACGATCTTCTTAGATGGCTACAAGATACTACATTTTGATGAATATGAAAATGAAGATTATGAAATCTATCGTATGAAAAAACAGGTGATTGTTGCTGAGAAGCTGTGACAATTCATTGCGAGGTGGCATTTAGCCGCAGACAAGTCAGCGGTTCCGTAAAACTCTACAGTTAATTGTGTAGCTGTTTTGAAAGTGTGTG
>JAJRVE010000138.1 GCA_024277445.1 Campylobacterales bacterium | reverse complement strand
TAGCACGTAGCGTATCATAACTACTTACAAAATGTTGCGCTTGTGTTATGTAAGGTTTGGCATCAAAATTAGCATTAAGAACGTGCATGACATTGAGTGTTTGTTGCAGTGTAGCGTAGCGCTCTGTTGCTCCACGGTAAAATGCTAACTGTTCCAGTATATTTTTACAATCGATTGTATTCTCTTGCTTTTGTATCTGCAGTGTCGTCTCATCCAACTCATTTTTTAGACTCTTAAAGAGCACTTTTTTCTCACTCTTTATGAGCACTAAGTAGCGTCTAAAACTCTGCTCTGTAGAGGATATAACACTGTAGTTACTGATACGTATAGCATTAACGGTTGTCTCAACTTCATTACTAATCTCTTGTTGATAGTGCTCAGTAGCGCCATTAGAAGTTTTAGTTGTACTTTTGTATTTAGATGAGACGGTAGTGCTTAAGGTCGCAGCCATCATCTCTAAGGCATTGGCGATAGCCTCTTTTTTGTCATGACCTTCTGCTACTTCATATAAATATGTGTCATCGCTTTGGGGTGGGTTGGTATACCATGAAGGTAATGTCTTAGGAGTAACAACTAAAGGCTCTTTGTGTGAGTTACAGGCGGTAAAGATGAGTGCTATGAATATAAATATAAAGAGGTTTTTCATGCTTTACCTACTGCGCTATCTGCGCTTGGGCAGTTTTTTCATCATCAATAAGCCGTTGCACACGATTCACTGCTAAGTTGATCTCTTCGACGGGTTCAATGGTCAGTTTGTCAGCAGCATCATAATAGTGTTGTGCTTCGACAAAGTCACCTTGAGCTTCATAGATGACACCCAAGTCATAGAGCGCTACATAACTTTGCGCATCGGTTGAGGCTATAAGGCGAGTGAGTAACTGCTCTGCCTTGTCGTAGCGTGACTGCTCGATGTAGAGCAGGGCGTTTTCAAGTAGCCGCTCTTGCAAGTCAGTGTACTCCATGTCGGGATCTTCGAGAAGTGTGACAGACATATACTGATAGTGTGGTGTGAGTCGATAGGCAAAGTTGTTGGCGATGTTGTTAGCAAGGTTCTGGGCACCTGCTTGTTTGGAGGGTATGGTGCGAGAATCATCCGCACATCGACTCCATTGGCGTTGACGATGCATGTTGTCGGCGAAGATAACGGCGGAGGTTTCTACATTGATCATACGTATCTGCGCTGTAAGTGAGATGGTACGCTTTTGACAAGATACCTTTACCTTCCAACACTGACGCTTCTCACCTTTACCACGACACTTGGTTCGTTCTACGTAGTAGTAATCATCTTTAAGGGTAGGTTGGTCCACCGAACCTGAGATGATTGCTTGTGCGCCTAAGATGCTTCCTACTTCAACAGCAGTGGATTCATTGACCAAACCACTATTTTGAATCTTTTGCTCTTTGATCACCTTTTTGAAATCACTGCGATTGATAACCGTAAAGTAAGGTTTACCATCAATACGCTGGTTACTAATAGCCGCTTCAACCTTGTCGGTAAGGTTGACATAGTCTGGATAAAACTTGGTGACGGCAATGTTTTTTGTTTTAGAAGCAGCACTAATCTTAGCTGGTTCTAGTGCCTTGACAGAGACTTTCTGAGCGCAGCCATTGATTAAAAATGTCAGGATGAATAGAAGTAATATGGAAGATGATCGCATTGTGGTGTAAACCTTGAAAATAAGTTGTTAGTAATTTAGCATAGATGAACTAAAAACATGTCAGAAGAGTGTTTAGATGTGAGTGCTATAATTGCGCATAAACATAAAGAGAGCGCATGGATTCTGACTTTTTACCTTCTAAAATAACGACGGCACTTCTATCTAAAGCTACTAAAAATGTTTCAGGTGTCATTGATGAGGTCTTTTTGCACACGGATGATAATGAAGCGGTGGTGGTGTATGACAATGGTTCTCTTCTCTCATCAGTATTGGCAAAGGCTTATCATCAAGCCCTTCCAAAGGCAAGCTATGTGGATTTTGATGCGACTGAGGCAGAAGATATATTGGCACTCTTAAATGGACTTGAGCCACGTTCCTTGGTTATATTGGTACAGTCCACAAGCTTTCGTCTTGATGCATTTCGCATTCGGGTGGAACTCTTTAAACGCAAGATTAAGGTGATTGAACATCCCCATCTTAGTCGTATGGCTGATGATGAGGTTGAGACTTACATCGATGCCTTAGCTTATGACAGTGATTATTTCCGTGGTGTTGGTCGTGGTTTAAAAGCAAAGATAGATGCGGCTTCTTCGGGGGTCATAGTGAGCGGTGGCGAACGCTTGGTTTATGATACCCCTTTTGAGTCCGCCAAGATGAACATAGGGGACTACTCTGAGATGCCTAACACCGGTGGACAGTTTCCCATAGGAGAGGTCTTTACCGAAGGTGTTGACCTTACAGCACTCAACGGTCGTGCCAAGGTTTATTGTTTTGGTGATGTCAATTACCGTGTCAACAAGCCTGAGACACCCATAATCCTTATCATAGAAAATGGATTGGTAGTGGACTGTGAAAACTCCACACCCGCCTTCGACTTGATCCTCTCCAACATCCGAAGAGATGAAGAGGTCGTCTGGGTACGCGAACTCGGTTTTGGATTAAACCGCGCCTTGAGTAAAACACGTTTTCTAGGTGACACCGGAAGTTACGAACGTATGTGTGGTGTCCATGTCTCTTTAGGTCGAAAACATGGCATGTACGGAAAACCCGGTTTTAAACGTCGTGATGGTATCTATCATGTGGATGTCTTTATAGATACCGATACGGTAACGCTCGATGATGAAGTCGTTTTTAAAAATGAAGCTTGGATAGTTTAGAAAAGGATAGAGATGCAAATTAGAGTCTATTATGAGGATACAGACGTAGGTGGGGTGGTTTATCACTCTAACTACTTGAACTTTTGTGAGCGTGCTCGCAGTGAGATGTTTTTTTCTAAGGGGAAGAACCCTATTTTAGATAGTGGGCATTTTGTGGCATCTTCTTTGGAGGCTAACTTTGTTAAGCCTGCTTTTTTTGCAGATGTGTTGGAGGTGAAGACGGAGTTGGTTTCGTTGAAGTTTGCTTCGTTTACACTCAAGCAGATCATTACGCGTGGCGATGAGAAGGTGTTTGAGATGAAGATCAAGCTGGCGTATTTGACACATGATGGTCAGATAGGGCGTTTCGATGATGAGACCCGTGAGATGCTTAAAGAGCTACTCTCTTAAAGTGTCCATTGTCAGGTGTGACAATAGTAATGGGGTAGACGACCTGACTCTTTTGTAGGGGTAGGTCATAGAGACGCTTGGTATCTGTCATCATGTAGTAGAAGAAGTCTGCTCCTACGGTGGTAGCATAGTTGATCCAGTTGTATTGGATGTCATTGCTTAACAAGATATTAGCCTGAACAAGAGCGTCGTTGTAGATAGTGATAGAGTTGGTGACATAGAGTGTACTGTGGTCTTTTATCTGTGTCATAGACAAGATAAGCGGGTCATAATTGATCTGTGTTGAGAGTACACGGTTGACCTTCATGTCATACGATGAAAACTGTGAGAGTATCATGGAACTTTTGATGAGTGGTGTGTTAAGGATGAAGGTTGCGTTGTCAAGCTTTTTGTTGTCTGCAAAGTAGTCTCTTACATTACTTCTCTTCTTCGAGACACCAAAGGCGATGATCTCATCTTGCTTTATCTTAGGGTGAACGGCTTTATAACGATCTTCTGTCAAGGTAAGTAGTTTCTTTCCTTGTTGAGAGGTGCCGTACATGATGACGAGTGGCGATTTTACCAATGGCATAAGTTTATCAAGTTGTGCTTTATAGTCAATAGCACCGAAAAAGAGGTTTGTCTTCGAGGTTGGCATGTCGTCTTTATGAATCGTTGGGAAGTAGACGTAAAGTTCATCTTCTTGAGACAAAATAACCTTAGCTCCCTTATGTGTCATCGGTGCTATGACATAGTGAAAGCCTTCTGCTTTTATCTG
>JAJRVE010000137.1 GCA_024277445.1 Campylobacterales bacterium | reverse complement strand
TACACAAGAAACAGGAAAGATGCAACTCATCTTTTATCGAGCACGCCTACTTAAAAAAGGTGGTTACGGTAAACAGAGTCGCATCGAGTATCATCAACTCATCAACAGCTATAACAGTCGAGACTTCTTAACGACGCAAGACCGTGGTATCTTAGACATTTTTGGTGCCTTGGAGTCGAAGGTGAACCGTGTAGCGCACATCGAAGGTGAGTTAGGTGCGCTGCTACTGACAAAGATGATAGCTACCGGCAATGCTTACTGGCATGGGAACAGAAACATTGCACTCGTCATGGGCGAACCCATAGAGGCAGCGCTTGTTTGGCAAGAGAACGTACGTGAATCTAAACTTGTTGTAGCACTTCCTAAACATTGTGAGATCATTGCAACCGAACCACCTTACTATGTCAACATCAAAAGTCATAGCATCGGGCGTTTAGAGGTTACCAATATAGAAAATGCACTACTACCGCTTATACTAAAAGCACCTTCGCTTAAAAAAGGTGATCTGCATGACTTTGCTATGGATGCCATTTCGCTTATCCCTACCTTACCACTTCCAGACGCTATGGAGATACATGAGTCGACAGATGCTCCACAAGCTCGTTTTTACCTTCTCTCCTCTAGCTTTGAAGGTGAAAAAAGACATTATGTAGAACTCGCTTTTGGTTATGGTAATGACTTGGTTTATGGCGCAGAAGAGGGTGCCTTACTTCTGCGTAAAGATGGTGATGACCTGTATCGTATCCATAGAGATTTAGCCTATGAAAATGTGGCTAAAGAGATGATGGAGGAGTTTGGTTTTAGTGCGATCAAACATGACAAACGACTTTTTTACTATCCGGAAAATGATACCTTAGGACGATGGCGATATCTTGTAGAAGAGGGCATTACACGCTTAGAAGAGCAGGGCTATTATGTTGAAGTTGAGAACTCATTTATGATGAAGTTTTCCAGTGTGGATACGTTAAATATTAAGGTGGATGAGAAGCAAAATTGGTTTGATGTCTCGATGCATATCGAAGTAGACAAACGTGAGATTAACCTCTTAGAAGTGATCAGCGAACTACTCATACAAAGCGATGACAGAGCTAATTTACCCGATGAATTCAGCTTCGAGATCGAAGAAGATCACTACGTCACCTTAGCCTCAGAACAGTTCAAGCCCATTGTCAACACACTGCTCGCTCTTTACAAAGGTGAGCGGGTAGAAACTTTGCATATTAATCAATATGAAGCTCATATACTCCCTAAAATAGGCAAAGGTGTCGCTTACAGCGGTAAGGGATCAAAGCAGGTAAATACCTTGAAAAATGCCTTAGAATCCTTTGATGGCATTGAAGAGGTGACACTTTCACAAGGGCTAAACGCTACTCTGCGTGACTACCAACAAGAGGGTGTTAACTGGTTAGGCTTTTTAGAGAAGTTTGGTTTTGGTGGGATCTTGGCAGATGATATGGGACTTGGTAAGACCATACAAACACTTGCTTTTTTACAGCACTATAAAGAGGCTGGGAAACTAAAACATCCTGTTCTTATCGTAGCACCGACCTCTTTGCTTAGTAACTGGAAAAATGAGACACAAAAGTTTACACCAGACCTTAAACTCCGTACACACCATGGTTTGAAGCGTAGTAAAGAGATAGACGATATTAATTCATATGACATCATTGTTACGACGTATGCGCTCCTCTCAAGAGACATTGGCTTTCTTGAAAAGATAAACTTCTCTTACCTTATCTTAGATGAAGCCCAAAACATTAAAAACCATAAATCAAAGGCGCATGCTGCTGCCAAAAAGATCAATGCTACGAATGCGGTGGCCCTCAGTGGTACACCCATGGAAAATCATTTGGGTGAACTCTGGGCGATTTTCGATGTGGTCATGCCAAACTTCTTAGATGATTACAAAAATTTTAAGAGCTTCTATCAGACACCGATAGAAAAAGAGCATGATTTACAGCGTTCTGAAATGCTACGTGAACGCATTGCTCCTTTTGTGTTGCGACGTACAAAAGAGAAGGTAGCAACGGAGTTACCACCAAAGACTATTATGACGCGTAGTGTTAAGTTTGAAAAAGAGCAGGCGAAGCTGTATGAGAGCATCCGTATCTCTATGGAAAAGAAGGTGCGTGATGTCATTAAAGAGAAGGGCATAGGTAAAAGTCACATTACTATCTTGGATGCACTCTTAAAACTGCGTCAGGTCTGTTGTGATCCTCGTCTTGTTCCACTAGAAGAAGCGCAACAGGTTAATGACTCTGCCAAGCTTAGAATGTTGCTAGAGTTGGTTAAAGAGTTACTTGAAGAAGATCGAAAGATCTTAATCTTCTCACAGTTTACTTCCATGTTATCTATCATCGAAGAGTTATTAGTTTTAAGTGGTGTTTCGCTGACTAAACTAACCGGAAGTACCACGAACCGAGAAAAGGTCATCAACGCCTTTACCAGTGGTGAAGCAGATGTGTTCTTGATCTCATTAAAAGCGGGTGGCGTAGGACTTAACCTCACAGAAGCTGACACGGTCATCCACTACGATCCGTGGTGGAACCCTGCCGCTGAAGACCAAGCCACGGACCGTGCCTACCGCATCGGTCAAGACAAACCCGTCTTTGTCTACAAACTCATCATCGAAGATTCGGTAGAAGAGAAGATCTTAGCACTACAAGCACAGAAAAAAGAGCGCGCAAATGCACTCTACAGTGATAACAAAGATGAGGCTGTGAGTTTAGACTCTGAGAGTCTCTTGGCACTGTTTAGTTGATTATAGATTGATAAGTACGACTAACTTTTCTACTTGAAAAAAGTTCACAATTATGTTAACATATTAGTATGAAAGAAATTGTATTTTATAAGACATCATCAGGAAAAAGTCCTATTGAAGATTTTCTTGACTCTTTATCATCGAAAGAAGCTCAAAAAGTAGTTTGGGTACTAAGTCTAATTGAAGATATGGAAACTGTTTCCACTAAGTTTTACAAAAAACTTAGTAACAGTGATGGAATTATAGAAGTAAGAGCGCAAATTGGGAAAAATAACTTTAGACTTTTAGGGTTTGAAGATAAAGGTATATTTGTTGTTCTAACCAATGGCTTTAAGAAAAAGGATCAAAAGGTGCCAAAAAGTGAAATTACTTTGGCTGAGCGAAGAAAAGCGGCTTACCTTTCAAAAGGAGATTAATATGAGTGACTTAAAAAAATATATAGCAAAAAGAAAAAAAACTGATAATGAATTTTCAGAAAACCTTGAAAATGGGTACCAAGAGTTTAAAATTGGTGAGATGTTAAAACAAGCACGTAAAGAAACAGGCTTAACTCAAGAAGAGATTGCAACTGCAATGCATACAAAAAAATCTGCAATTTCAAGAATAGAAAATCATGCGCAAGATATTAGACTTTCTACACTACAGGCTTTTGCTCAGATAATGGGAAAAGAGTTGAAAATACAATTGGTATAGTCTTCATTGAGATAAGAAAAGTGTTGTTGCTACTTTTAATTCTAATGCAAGATACAATTAGGGCACCTATACAACCCCTAGTTATCCTCATAGGGAAGAAAAAGAGCGTTTTCATCTAAGGTTTATTCGACTACAAATAATATTCACTATGATAAAGGGCTTTCACTAGTACAATTATATGAAGAAAGTCGGAAATTCCGATTTTATTTAAAGTATCACAGTTTAAAAGAGGATTTCCAAACATCAAAAGCCTAAAAATAAGAAACCTAACATATAAATACCTCTCTGCAGCCGAACCCATCTTTAATGCCATAAATCTAGATATCGAAGAAGGTTGGAGTGTTATAACGGGTGTGAATGGCGCAGGGAAGACGACCCTTCTAAAGTTGATATCTAAAGAACTTAAGAGTGAAAAAGGGATGATTACGGGGAATGACTTGGTCGTTTACTGTGCGCAGAGTACGGAGTTTGTACCCGATGAGCTTGAAGAATTTATGTATACTTATACCAAAGAGGCATTTAAAATTAGAGACCTTTTAGGGGTACAAGATGAATGGCTAGGTGCCTGGGATGTTTTAAGTCATGGAGAGCGAAAGCGTTTGCAACTTGCTGTTGCTTTTTGGCGTGACAGTGATGTGCTAATGGTGGATGAACCGACCAATCATCTTGATCAAAAATCACAAGCTATCGTACTTGAAGCGCTTAAAAGTTACAAGGGTGTTGGTGTTTTGGTGAGCCATGATAGAACGCTACTTGACGCACTTTCTACGCATACGATCATGATAAAGTTTGGGGAAATTATAAAGTATCGCTCGAAGTTTTCTTTTGCACAAGAGGCGTACACGCAAACGCAATCACATAAGAAAAAGGTTCGTGATGAACAAGAACACGAGCTTAAAAAAATAGGTAAGCGTGTGCAGATGGAAAGAGAGAAGGTCTCTTTAGCCAAACAGCGGTTCTCTAAAAAGCATGTCGGTCGCTTTGACAGTGCAGAAAAAGAAAAAATTAATGGTGCCATCTTTACCGGTAAAGACAAAAAAGATGGTCAGATCTTACAGAGTACGATGACCAAACAGCGACAGTTGAGCGAAAATATGGGAACAGTAGACAAAGAGTATGCAATGGGCATTAGTTTTGAGGGCGACATTGTTAAGCATGGTTTTCCTATCTCGGTAGAAAAGTCTTGTATCACACTCTTCGAGACAACAGAACTCTGTTTTCCAAGTTTGTCTATTGATGTAGGCGACAAGGTGGGTATTAGCGGTGAAAATGGTGCGGGTAAAAGTAGCTTTATACGTTACTTTGTGGAGAAGGTAGATTTTCAGCATGCGTACCTTTACATCCCTCAAGAGATTACCGATGCACAGGCGCAATCACTCTTTATGGAAGTCAGTGAACTTAGTAGTGATGAAAAAGGTGAACTCTTCACGCTTGTTCAGCGACTTGGATCTGACGCTAAAGCCTTACTCAAAAGCACTATCCCCAGTCCAGGTGAAGTACGAAAACTCTTGATCGCCAAAGGGCTTTTGCAACATCCCTCACTCATCATACTCGATGAACCTACCAACCATATGGACTTGGACTCCATAGAGTCTTTAGAAGCTTCTTTACAAGCCTACACAGGTGCGTTAGTCTTCATTACTCATGATAAAACCTTTTTAGAGAACTTGAGTACAAAGCAATGGGTCTTTGAAAAGCGTGAAAAAGAACGTTATAGCGTTCAAGAAGTGTTGTAATTATAGGAGGTTTTTAGATGAACAATAGATTTTTTATAGGTGCACTGTTCGCATTTTTTGTCATTGTAAGTGTACCTTTAAGTGCGAACGTCGGTGGAGTTAACGTCACTATAGAAAAAGCAGACAAAGTAGGTACGGTTCATATACCTCTAGTTGAAAAGCGTCTGGATGTTAATGCAGATATCTTTAGCATCGGTTTTATGCATGCTGGAAAGAAGACGGCTAGCCTAATCGAACCGCAACTCTATTATGTTGTGACACTTAAGGATGAGCGCAACAAAGGAAGTTTACATGCGATTGTTAAGGGCGCCTACATGCTACGCCGAGATTATCGTCTGAGTGTTCTTACTGAGGTGGTTTATAGACTCTCTAAAAAGTACTTGGGCAAGGGCTATGATGAACAAGCTTTAGAAAGTAGGCTAAAAGAGCTCTCTCAAAAGATGGTCATAAAAAAAGGTTTTGTCTTCGATAATGAGTTTGAGATCGCCTACAGTGATGTTCTTACTTATAGTGATAAAGTTAAGGTTCTTAAAAAGCCCTATAGTGATATTGCGCTTTTACAACAGAAGATCAAAGACAACACTTTGAGTGATAGTGATGCGTATCAGTTTGTCTACGATGAAAAAAGTTTGACTTCTCCACATAGAGAAAAAGAGGTAGGGCATAAAAAAGTTAAACCGCTTTATCGACTTGTTGTCTTTTTGCATGTACCTAAAAATCTTCCGATAGGTAGCGAAATAACACATCTTAAACAGTTAAGAGCAGGAAGTGCTAAGGTAGAGAGTTTTAAGATCTTAGCAGACTCTGTTCCCTTTAGGATCAGTCCAAATGGCGTGGTTAGACTCTCTCGAGAGCTTAAAGAGAGGAGCTACAGTTTTAAGGCAGTAGCTCAGACGAAAGACGGTGAGAGTAATAACATTGACTTTACCATTATTGTGGATAAAGTGAAGAACAATTCATACCTTAAACTGTCACAATAATCTTTGATTTAATGCTATTATTGCGACTTGAATCTATATATATTTACAAGTTTTATGAGGATTATTAGTGAGTGAAAACAGACGTAGTATAGGCCTTTTTGGTGCTATGGCAATTGGTATTGGTGGTATGGTTGGTGGCGGTATCTTTGCTGTTTTAGGTGAGGCGGCTTCGATTGCGCATGGTGCTACTGCAGTGGCATTTGCTATAGCAGGCGTGGTGGCTTTTTTGACAGCGTACTCATATGCCAAGCTATCTGTGGCTTACCAGAGTCGCGGTGGAACGATCACCTTTATCGATCAAGCCTTTGAGCATGACCTTTTCGCCGGCAGTATGAATGTGATGTTATGGTTGAGTTACTTGGTGACCATCTCTCTTTACTCGGTGGCCTTTGGTTCGTATGCGGGAACATTTTTTCCGACTAATCATAGTGAACTGCTAAAACATGGACTAATCAGCATTGCCATCTTATTGCCAGGCATCATTAACTTAGTGAACGCTTCGGTCGTCTCTAAGTCGGAGACCTTTTTGGTGGTTGTGAAGTTACTTATCTTACTCTTTGTCATTGTTGTGGGAATGCCTTTTGTAGAGTTTGAGCGGATGTCTCCAGTACATTGGGAAGCACCTTTGGCCATAGTGACAGCAGGTATGGTCATCTTCGTTGCGTATGAGGGATTTGAACTCATTGCTAATGCAGCGGAAGACATCGTAGAGCCTGAAAAGAACTTGCCACGTGCTTTTTTTGGTTCAGTCATCTTAGTCATCGTACTCTATATCCTTATCGCTATCATCACCATAGGTACGGTAGATGAAGCAACCTTGATGGCGGCAAAAGACTATGCTCTAGCCGTAGCCGTGAAACCTGCTTTAGGTGAGGTTGGTTTTACACTCGTCGCCATAGCAGCGCTCATCGCTACCTTTTCTGCTATCAATGCTACTATCTACGGTAATGCCCGTCTAGCCTTCTCTTTAGGTATCCAAGGTGAGCTTCCTCTGCTTGATGGTAAAGAGACTTTGAACCCTAAGTACGGTGTTTTAAGTACCATCTTTTTTAGTTTACTGATGGCAAACCTCATAGACCTTACAGAAATCGCGATTATTGGTAGTGCTAGTTTTTTACTTGTCTTTTCGGTGACGAATTTTAGTGCTTTGAAGTTACAAAAGAAGATTGGTGGACAGATATGGATTTTTGCTTTAGCTTTTGTAAGCTCTTCAGCGGCTTTAGCAACACTTCTTTATCATACCTACAGCAGTAATCCAAATGCGGTTTATATCTTTATAGCGTTCATTACACTCTCTCTTGTGTTTGAGTTACTTTATGGACAACTGTTCCGTAAGAAGTTTTCTACGAAACAGTAAAGGTTTGGTGCATAAGAAACTTTAAGCTTTTCCTTATATTTCATTATGATAGAATAGGAAAAAATATAAGGATAATTTATGACAATGTCTGAAGAGTTAGTGCGACTTAAAAAAGAAAACGCATCACTTATGCATATGATTAAACAGTTTACAGACTTACTCGATTCTATACCTGATCCTGTTTTTATGAAAGATGAACATTTACGTTGGATCTACGGTAACCCTGTCATCTTAAATCTCTATAACATTGATAAAGATAACTACATTGGCAAAACAGAAGATCAGCTTCTTCCTGAAGAGTTCGCTGAATCATGCATGGAGAGTGATCGTAAGGCAGTTGCTAAAGGTGGTATTAGCAAGTCTGAAGAGCGTGCTCGCGATGAAGATGGAGAGATCCATTTTTATGAGGTATTTAAGGTGCCAAGCTATGACAGCGAAACGGGTGATTTTAAAGGACTTATCGGTGTCGGGCGAGATATTACTGAACGTAAAGAGGCGCAAGAAGCACTTGAAGAAGAAAATACCAAGCGTCAAGAAAATGAGAAAAAGCTGGCTGAGTTATCAGCAACACTAGAAGAGAAAGTGCAAACCCGTACACAAGAGCTCAATGAACAACGTCTAAAAGCTGAATACCTTGCAACCATTGATGTCTTAACAGAGCTTAATAACAGACGTGCTTTTTATGAGAAAAGTCTTGCAATAGACAATGAGTCTAGACGATATTCAAACGACTATGCTGTAATGATCTTGGATGTAGATCTTTTTAAAGCAGTCAATGACTCTTATGGTCATGCAGCAGGTGACAAGGTGTTACAAAAGTTGGCATTGGTGTTGAAGCAAGAGGCACGTATAACAGATGTGATCGGTCGTATTGGTGGTGAAGAGTTTGCCATAATCTGTCCACATACATCACTTGAAGGCGCCCAAGAAATTGCGAAACGTATTTGCAATACTTTTTCGCAATGTGTGGTACCTTTTGGAGAAGAGAAGATACGTTGTAGTGTTAGTCTCGGTTTAGCAGAGTATAGCAGTGATCGCTCCTTTGATGAGGTTATGGCAAGGGCAGATAAGGCACTGTATAAGGCGAAAGATAGTGGACGCAATTGTGTTGTTAGTGAATAAAGGGCACCTCTAAAAACCCTAGTTATCCTCAGCACTAGAGAGGAGTTCACAATCAAGGCGACCTTTTGCAGCCCTAGCCATAGCTAAGGCAAGAAAGGGCAACGCCGAGTGTGGATTCCTCTCTAGTGCCCGAAGGGAGGGATAAAAAGAGCGATCTCGCAAAGAATTTTCTATC
>JAJRVE010000136.1 GCA_024277445.1 Campylobacterales bacterium | reverse complement strand
CTGCTTAAATAGTTTGACAATACTATTAAGGGTAACCTTGGCCTCATCACGTACTTCAGTACTTGCTAAACCAAATTTGATGACCTGATCTTTTACGATATCACTAAATGCATTGGCAATGTCAGCTTCGTCTGTGATCTTCGTCTGAATATCTTGCTTATCAACCACAACATGCTCCAGTCCCCCACCCTCAAACTTATCGATGGCAACACTAAAACTTCTAAGTGATTCAACACTTTCATTATCTATCGTCTGAATATTAAACGTCGCACGCTTCTGACCTTTAGAGATCCGTACAGTAGCTGTCTTATGGTAGTCACTGCTATTGGCCTCACCACTGTAGCGTAAGAACACGAGCATATCTTCTTCAGCTTTTTGGCTTAATGACACAGTATATGGCTTAGATAGTTTAGGCTCAGAAACTTTTGAAGGGCCTGTCAGTGTTAGGATTGCTTTAGGTGAGTTTGTAACATTATGATCATCATGAAGAGTTAAGGACGCCGTTGTATTAGCATCGACACGTTCCAACCCACCATCTTGATGTTTCAACACGCTAATTACAATCGACTCACCCTCTTCAATTTTGTTGTCATTGATAGGTTTTAACATAACACTGGCACTGCTTTCACCTTTAGCAATTATCAGTGACTTTGTCAGTTTATAGTCCACGCCATCTTCTGCCAGACCATCCGTCTTGAGTGTGACCTTCATAGCACGTTGAGCTGGTTGAGAAAGCGTGAGGTTGATCTTAACGTTCTCATCATCTTCATATACATCGCTATGTTCAACACTTAGGCGAAGTTGTGCCGCCTCACCTTCACTACCATCATCAACAATCAACACTCTATGGGTACGCTTGTCAAAAGAGAGTTTTTCAAAGCCCTCTTGTCTGACACTCTCAATGCTAATGACAACATATTCGTTTTGCTCTTTAAGATTATCATTAACAGTCTCAACCGCAAAAGAGAGACTTTCTTTGCCCGAAGGTATCACTATCTCTTTAACAGCAACATAGTCATCACTCATTGGCATTTTAAATGCTATATGAATATCATCTAGTGCTTTTTCATTAAGTGTGAGGTGCATCTGAGCCTTTTGACCTTCGATAACTTCTTTGTTAACACTCAGCGTCATAAAGACAACCTTGCTTGGCTGCTTTTCATCGTTAAGGCTAATGCTTTGCTCACGCTTTACTACGTCCAAGGCTTCAAAATAGTTTTGATCAACAGCACTTATCGTAGGCAGGATCGTCTCGCTGCCCTCTTTTTTAATGTCATCAACACTCTTTATCGTAAAATTAGCAGAGCGAGAACCTTTAGTAATGACAACTTGTTTTGGTGCATCAAAATCCTCACCAAGAGTTGCACTGCCGCCATAAGAGAGATCAATCATAATATCTTGAGCACTCTTTTGTGACATGCTTATCTTACAGCGTATGGCTTTGTTGTTTTCTACTAAGGTGTTCGGACAGTTAAGCTCAAGCGTTGCTCTCTTAGCAGCACTTCTATCATCACTCACGCTCAGCACAATAGCCTCTTTTGTACGCAGATCTTCTAAGCCACCATCACCATGCTTAGCGATTGAAAAACTTAGACGTTCAGCTTCTTGCTTGATGTTGTTGTCTTTAATACTAAGTGTAGTGGTACCTTCTCTCTCACCTTTTTTGATGACAATCCGCTTGTTTAACGTGTACGCTCTGCCTTGTGGGTTCTCCTCACGCATCTCTATCGTAAGTTTTGTCTCTTTTTGCACAGGCTCAGAACTCTTAGCGACTAATGTAACCTGACCAACATCTTCTGTAATTTCATTGGTATCACCCGCTACATGTAGTGTCAAGTACGCTGTATCACTATCAGGCATAGTAGGAACGGCTTCATCAACGACTTTTGTCTTAATGGCACGGTTGCTGTAACTAAGCTTTTCAAAACTTTTCTGTTGGATCTTAGCGATGGAGAAGTCGATGAAATCTGTTTTTTCTTTAACGTTGTCATCGACCGTAGTAATCTCAAACTGTTTTTCAGTCTCACCCTTGTTAAAGACAATGGACTCAGGCACATTAAATTTGCTTGCACTTGCATTGCGCTTCAACTGCACGGTTACTTTACTACTAGGCTCACGTGAAAGCTTAAGAGTATACGTACCGCTATTACCCTCTTCTATCTTAGTGATATTGTTGATACTAAGTGTTGTCACCTGTGTAGGTACTTTTTCATCTTCAAGCAGTATCGTGGCAACTTTTTGGTCTATCTTACTCTCTTCAAAACCACCACCATTAACAGAAGCTATGGCTACCTCTATCTTCTCAACACCCTCTAAATAGGCATCATCGATAGAGCTTATAACAAACTCAGCCTCTTTTTCACCCGTAGCAATCGTCACCTCTTTATCACTTAGATAGTCAACGCCATAACTTGCCGTACCACTAAAGCTCAACCCCACAACGATAGGCTCATAGGCCTCTTGTGAACTCTGTAGCTTACAGGTAATAGTTGCATTGACTTCACTAAACGAGTTTCCACAAGTCAGAGAGATAATGGCTGGCTTATGGATCTTACGTTGGTGAGAAGCTTCATCATAAAGCTTAGTAAAGACCACACCACCTAAGTCTTGTGGACGAAGTGGCTCCATAAAGTTTTTGCCTGAGATCTTAGTGATCTTAACAGAGATAACCTCTTCTCCCTCAATCTCATTATCATCTAGTGCCGACAACTCAAACGTAGCATTCATGTCACCTTTTTTTATGGTTACAAAGTCAGGCGCACTGTAGTCAACACCCTTAGTCGCACCGCCACCATAAGCAAGTTCCACTCTAAGGTCTTTTTCTAGGTTTTTGTCCACAGAAACAGTAAACTTAGCAGGTTTGCCCTCTTCAAAGAGTAGGTTATCACCTGTTAGCGTTGTAAAGTTAGGTTCAAGTACGATCAGTGGGTCGATAGGCGATGGCGTTAAAAGGTAGATAACCACTAAGGCTTCTAACGTTAACACACTCCACAAAAGTCGACATAACTTGCTTTTATACTTTTTTATAAATTGTTTCATTTTTTATACACCACCTGAACTGCGGGAGGCACAGTAAGATAAAGGTTAATCGCTTTAAGATCCATGTTTTTAATAGCGATGCTATCATCGATTTTAAACGCTTGAATCAGGCTTTGTAAGGCCATCTTTCCAATAGCGTTGTCTTCTAAGGCATTCACAATGGCCTCCTGTTTCTCAAAAGGAACCTTCTTCGTCATCACAAAGCCCGCAATCACTAAAGGTGGGATGGAAGTCTTGACCGAAATAGAACTAATGTCATATCCAGCTTCATTGATCATCGGCATGGCAGCGTAGAGATCATCTGTGGTTTTAACCACTATCGTACGGATCCCCATCTGCTGAAGTTCATTGGCACTAGAGTTACTAGAGATAAGAAAATAGATGAAGTAACCCAAAATGAGTACCGAGAAAAAAGCTATAAATATATTGCGCATATTGACCCAAAGTTATAAAGTCATTTATTATAACAAATAGAGCTAAAATTTTGAGCTATATCAATCCCATCTTAGACTTGCTATGGCTATAATACGCGAAAATCAAAGGATCTCCCATCACATTTATGATCATTAAACTCATTCACCTCTTTGCTGTCTTCACATATGGTGGTTTTCTCTTTACAGACAACCTCTTCATGGCTAAGATGAAACAGTCTCTTAACGATGATGAAGCGGCTAAGGCACGCGAAGCGATTATGATGCATGTACGCAAGGTTGTGCCAAATGCCCTTCTTATCGCTGTTGCAACAGGTATCTACATGTTCACACAGGTCTTTGGAGAGATCTCTCCTGATGGCTTGAGCAGTTTTCAGATCATGCTTAGCATCAAAGCCTTTTTTGGTCTATGGTTAGGTATACGCGGTTTTAATCAGAAATTTTTTAAGATCAATCCATGGCTCTTTAAAAGCCACCTCTTCCCGTTTGTCTTAGTCATCATCATTATCGCACTCTCACAGTTAATGTATCTATAATCTTATAAAAAACAGTCCAACTGCAATCAGTAGTAACCCAAGACTAACCACTAACATTGCCACCACAAAAGCATACATGAACTCTTGGGAGTAGATATGAATATCTGCTGTATGGGCAGGATCATAAGCAAGTTCGACATTGTCCCCCACTTTAAACTCAGGATTAGCTGTAGAAAAAGCGTCGTAACGTTTTGGTTCTTCTCCTCTTATCTGATAAGCAACAATAGCGGTATGTATGGTTAAACCGCCTTCTCTGTGGGTACGATCTTCAACGATTTCACCCTCTATCTTAATGCTGTTTCCATCGAAATTTTTTATCTCATAGGCATTATTGAGTGCATATACAAACAATAAAAGGCTCAGTATGAAAAAGAGTCCAGACACAAGTTTTCGTGTAGTACCAATGTGTTTAGTAGGCGACGCATCAAGGGGTAATGTTTCATTTACTTTATCATCTTCGGGACAGATAGCAGGATCTTTAATGAAACGTGGATCTTCAATATGAAGCCCTTTTTGACGTGTAGAGAGAACAATCTTATGTACAATCAAAACAGAGAGCACAATAATTATAGGACCCAACGGTACAAACAGCAGGTTATTACTAAAAGAGATGAAGAGTACAATCGTGCCAACAACACTCAAAGCATAAGCCAAAAAGAGTCTACTTTTCAGTCTGAGACGTGCTGTGCTATGCTGATCACCAAGAACAAGCACATCAACACTACTGCCAACTTCATCGATATGTGTACTAGAGCCTATATCAGAAGTAAATTGATATTCCTTATTATCTGCCCAATATTTGATAACAGGGTAATAGTCATAACGTGTCTGACCAAATGTTGTACTTGATGAGATCTTCTTTTCATGTCGAACAACTTCGCCTATGTAGTGACGTGCATATTTACGGTAGTAGTGCGCGTCATAGACCATATAGAAGCCAACAACAGAGAACAAGACACCTATGAAAAAGAGAAGCATAGTCAAACTTAATATTGAGATGAAGAAGTATATCTATATTTGTAAAATATTATTCTTAGCATCAAATTTAATAACTTATAATCATATGCGTTTTTTATAAAACGTTCGTAAAGAGACTTCATCCAAGGTTGCTGAAAAGCCGATGAAGTAACTGTTTTCACCCTCTTTTACAAACACATTTTCTTTAAAATAGTGTCTTAACATCGCTTTTATGGTTCCATCAGACTCAGCACTACTCTCTATTATAGAGTAGAGAGCGATATAGGGTTTGTGACGTAAGAGAGGGTTCTCTTTTTTACTACGCATATCATCACGCAGATCAGACTCTATAGACCACTGACCATTACTGCTCGCTTGTAACGCTTGCTCTATACTAGCTATAAGGCATCTCGATTGTTCGACAAGGCTCACCTTCATCATCGCTTGAATTGCTTCACAATCATTCAAGCGTTTCCAATAATCGTTAGGTCGTTTTGAGGCGAAAGTAATCTCTTCTAATGCCTTAGTGTTGGTTATCGCAATATCAATCGTTTGAAAAAGCTTTGGATATTTTTGTACGAAAGGCGTTAAGTCACTTAGCGTGTATCTGTCATGGGCTTTGCCGTCTTGATTGTAGAGAGAACTATGAAGCACACTCTCTTTAAACGCAGGAGATTTGATCCTGCTGTGTTGGTTGACCACAGAGATAGGAAGTGAAGCGACTGCCGCACCTTGATCTAACAGAGTGCTGAGTTTGATAGCAAGTTCTTTACACTCGGTTGCTGTTTCGTATGTTTCAACAGCATTAGAAATGGCTTCTATAATATTGGTCATTCTTTCCCTTGTATTAAAAGAGTATTATAATATAGCAAGTCGCCTACCCTTCATTCATCTTTTTTGTACAAACATAGATTAAGAAACCCCTAAAGATATATCAACATCATCATGCTTTTAATGCACTTAACTTTGAAGCTTTATTGAGTATAATTGCGCCAATTATTTACTTCTCGCTATCAAGGAAACAACATGGGTTTAGCCATCGGTCTCGTAGGACTACCAAACGTCGGAAAATCAACAACTTTTAATGCACTTACTAAAGCACAAAATGCTGAGG
>JAJRVE010000135.1 GCA_024277445.1 Campylobacterales bacterium | reverse complement strand
AGTCGCGGGGCAGGGCTTGCCCGGTAAAAATTGCCGGGTACAACGGCCGTTGGCAAGGTTTCGTTAACCATTATCATTTTAGATATCTATAAGAACGCGCGCGTAGAGAATCGAAAAAAGTTTCGAATGTCGTGTGTCAACAACCGTTGGAGCCAATTGGATAGATTATGGCAAAGGAAGACAAAGACGCTGAAGCCGAGATCGAGGATGATGGAGCTGAGGGAGAAGAAGGCCAGGAAGAAGAGGGCAAGCGGAAATTCAGTGGTAAATTCCTGGTTATGTTTGTCGCCCTGCCATTGCTGGTTCTTATTGGCGGCGGCGGCGGTGCAGCCTACTTCTTTGGCGCGTTCGATTCAGCGCCAATGGCTCTCGAGGGCGATAAGATGGTGGTTGTTGAGCCTGAAAAGCCCAAGTTTTACTACGATCTGCCTGAGATGCTGGTAAATCTCAACTCACAAAAGAGGAATTCCCAGTTTCTTAAACTTCAGGTGGCGCTGGAAATTGCCGATGAGAATGTAACGGAAACCCTTGAGCCGCAATTGCCACGCATACTCGATACATTCCAGATTTATTTGCGCGAACTTCGAAGCGGCATGAAACAGCGACGGGGTATGCTCAGGGGTTTGAAGAGGATGCTTATTCGGAATTAATGGGTGTTATTGATCTTGAGAAGATTGTTTTTAGTGATGTTGTTAAGAGTGATTGGCGGGATGCTGGGCTTTGGGAGAATATCAAGAGGGGTGAGGGGTTTGTTAACCCCAAAACAGTTTAGACTTAGTCCCTTCACTTTTCTATAGGAACGGCTGACTTGTCTGCGGCATTTTCTCTATATAAGTTTAGCGTTCCATTAGCTGCACTTTCTCTTTTTTTCTCGGAAAAAAGAGAAACAGAAAAACCGTTCGCAACGGCTTCAAGCTCGATAGCTATCGAGTACCTTCCTTTCAGTCGTTACGTTTCTAAAAACTGAAAACTCACTATTCGCTCAAACAGTTCAGTTTTCTTAACGAAACTTCACTCTTTACAGTCAGCTTTGCAGATGTTGCGAATTAAGAGCAAGCGGTAACGTATCTATTAACGTGAAAGCATCCGCTTTCATCCCTACTCAAACAAACTCCCAGCATCCGCTACGTGAGCCGTAACAGCTTAAATGACAGAAATTAAACTGCTTTAGACATTGACTTGCAACGTTTTAGCAACAGCGCCTCTCTCTTTTCTCGAAAATTGCTCTCTGGCGCAACAGAGATAAAGAGCTAAAGCTCAATGCAGGGCGGAACTAAATTTCGCATCGTAGAAAAGTTCGGACAATTACAGTTAAAAGGCAAGGGAGTAAGGGGACAAATAAAAAAAGATAGATGATGTAAAAAAATCTAGATAAAATCTACTTCGTTATCAAAGACTTCTGCTCCAAAGCATTAAAACTAAACCTCGTAGAGATAACCTTTACTTCTGTACCTGCTTCCAGCTGACTAACATCAGCATCCACAAATATCAAAGCATTCCCCGTAGCAAGCGGAGAGACCATACCCGGTGCGTACTTATCACAGATAGTAAAAAACTCACCATCAAAATTTCCCGGTATCAAGGTGTTCCGACCCGGTCGGCACTGGTAAGGTTTTGCAAGTTTTGCCGTAATGGTATTGATGTACTTTTCATTAACAGCTGAAAGTGCATTGATGGTGCTACGTCCGAAGATCTCAAAGATGAGTGCAGCTGCTAGCGGATTACCAGGTAGGTTTAAAACATAGGTGTTGTTGATGCGACCAAAGGTTGTCGGTTTACCCGGTTTGATCTCGATCTTTTCGAAGATGCCGGTGTACTCAAAGGCTGAAAAAGCCTCTTTTGTGTAGTCGGCATCACCCACGCTCACCCCACCTGAGGTGATGATAAGGTCAGAGTCTAATGCTGACGCGATATGTTGGTGGATAGAGTCTAAGCTGTCATGGGCGGTACCGATGAACTGAACCTCACATCCTAACTCTTGACAGCGTGCCATGATGGTAGGGGTGTTAGTGTTGTAGAGTTGGTGACCTTCTACCTGTTCAAAATGCATCTTAAGCTCGTTACCTGAGGCGAAGAGTGCCACGCGAGGCTTCTTATAGACCTTGACCTGCGAGATGCCCTGAGAGGCTAAGAGGGTGATCTGATGGGCATAGAGACGTTCACCTTTACTTAGAAGGTGGTCGCCGCTTTGGATGTCTTCACCGGCAAGGCGGATGTGCTGAGCGGGTTTGATGGTTTCAGGCATGGTAATCTTGTTCCCGCTAACAGTGACATCTTCTATGGGAACAATGGCTTCACACCCTTGAGGAATCCGTGCGCCTGTCATGATCTTGATACAGTTACGCGCGATAAGACGTACTTCCTCTTTGTCCCCAGCGAAGATGGTGTGGTCGCAGTCGAGTGTGGCACCAACATCACCCGCTTTAATAGCGTATCCATCCATGGCAGAGTTGTCAAAAGGGGGTAGGTTATGGGTAGCAACAATGTCTTCCGCCAAAACATGACCAAGGGCGAGTTCTATAGGAAGAAGTTTAGAGGAGTTAGACTGAACATTTTTAAATATAAGATCAAGCGCTTTATCAACAGTAACAGCCATAAAAATCCTTTGGTGCGGTAGTAGTGGAGAGATTATAGAAGAATTAGTGTAAAATCTTGGTTATGAATGAAATGTATAAAATGAGTCTATCAATCCACGAAGCAGGTATCTTGCTTCTGGTGCTAATATTTTTGGGAAGCCTTTGGCAACTTAATCGTGCGGATGACCTTATGGTCTATCTTAAAAAGATGCGTATTCAGAGTCCGTTGATCATGATGGCGATGTTCGCACCGATCTTTACCGGTATGGTGATGATGGCCGCAAAACATCTTGAGTTTACGGTTGCTAACATCGTGATGATCGTTCTTTCGGTTGTCCTAATCGTCTTTGAGATTAAGCGTTCCAAACCACTTAAGTATGCTTCCATAGCAGAAGAGGGTGCCTTTGAGAAGTACAAAAAAGATGCTACTACCATTTTAGTTGGCGAGATCGCTCTAATAATTATGATTAGTATTTGGATGTATCTTTGAGATTTTTGTTTGACGAAAATGCAGGAAAAGAGCAGCTAACGCTAAAAGGTGAATCGTTTAAATACATCATCAAAGTACGTCGTCACCAAGTAGGCGAAGTGCTTGGCTTTCGTAGGGTCGAAGAGAGTAGTGAGCTGTATCGATATGAGATAGTCAGTATTGATGGACGAACAGCGACCTTGGTACTCAGAAGTAAGGCCAATGAAGAGGTCAAGGCTAAAAAGCAGCTTCATATCGGTTGGTGTGTGGTCGATAGCAAATCGGTTGAAAAGGTATTGCCACTACTTAATGAACTCGGTGTCAGTAAGATTACCTTTATCTATTGTGATCGTTCTCAAAAGAACTTTAAACCAGACTTCAAGCGCTATGAGCGCATTTTAGAAAGCTCCATGCAACAGTGTGGGCGTAGTGAGATGATGCGCTTTGATGAAGTAAAAAACATAGAGACTTTTATAGATGCACATCCAGAGACCGTTGTCTTTGACTTTTGCGATGAAGTCTTAGAAGATGGAAGTGGTATAAATACGATTTTAATTGGTAGTGAAGGCGGTCTTAGCGAAGCAGAACGCACTCTCTTAAAAGCACAAAAAGTCGTAAGACTAGACACCCCAATGATCTTACGATCAGAAACAGCAGCAACGGCAATAGCTTCTAAAATTCTTCTTTAGTTTAGTAGTTCAACATTGCTCTTATAATCTGTTAAATCTGCGTAATCTGTTGACAAATATTTATGCTCTTAACTCCAAGTTTTAAACTTTAAAATTATTTGGATATAATTCGCGTCTTAATAATCCGCTCCCGTACGGATTTTAAAAATATACAGCGACTACGTACACTACGTGGCGCAAAAGGCAACGTTATGAAAAAAGAGATTCACCCAACATCAGTAGAATGTGCAGTTTCATGTGCATGTGGTAACGAGTTCGTTACAAAAAGTACTAAAGAGACACTTCGTGTAGACATCTGTAATGAGTGTCACCCATTCTTCACAGGTTCTGAGAAGATTGTTGACACTGCTGGACGTATTGAGAAATTCAAAGCACGTTACGCAGCTAAGTAATTCGGGCGTAAGCATTGCTTACCCTTGTTCCAACTCCCATCGGCAATATCGGCGATATCTCGCTGCGCGCCATGGAAGCACTCTCTCAAGCAGACATCTTACTCTGTGAAGACACCCGTGTCACCAAAAAACTCCTAAACATTTTAGATACCCGTTATGATCTAAAACGTCGTGATCAAGAATTTATCTCCCTCCATTCGCATAATGAAACAGACTTTGTTGAGAAACTAGAGCCCTCTTTTTTTGAACAAAATATTGTTTACGTCAGCGATGCAGGGATGCCAGGCATCAGCGACCCAGGTCAGACTCTAGTGCGCTACTGCATTGACCATGACGTTGCTTACGACGTTCAACCCGGTGCGAATGCTGTTTTGACTGCCTTTGTTGCCAGTGGTTTCGTAGCGACGAAGATGCTCTTTTTTGGCTTTTTGGCGCATAAGGGAAGTGACCGTAGCAATGGTCTGCAAGAAGCACTCTTTAATGGCTACACAACCGTGCTTTATGAAGCCCCACATCGTCTAGGTAAACTTTTAAATGAGCTAGAACTAGAAGTTCCTAATCGTCGTCTCTTTTTAGCAAAAGAGCTGACCAAGAAGTATCAGACTTATCTGCATGGTACTGCGAGTGAGGTTCGTGCTCAGATGAAGGGTGAGATTAGAGGAGAGTGGGTGGTTGTCATCGAAGCAGGTGATGCGCATCACTCTACTATGAGTGAACGCGATATTTTGGCTTTTGATCTGCCTAAAAAGGTGGCTTCGAAGTTGATTGCTAAGATTACGGGGGAGAATCCCAAGGCGTGTTACCAACGTCTTTTGGATGAAGAAAAGTAGACTCCACTACTTAATTCTTCGTCATTCCTGCGAAGGTAGGAATCCACGAGTTTCATACTTTTTTAATTGATTATTTCTTTGCTTTCTTAGGTGGATTTACTTGATGACATAACCTTTGTTTCATGACTCTTTCCTTTTTGGCACTGCCCAAAAACGAAACCAAAAAGGCGCCTCTAACGGCTTCGGGGTTGGTGGCTACCAACTTCCTTCATTCCACTCATTGCGTTCCTAAAAACGACAAACTCGCTATTCGCTCAAACAGTGTCGTTTTCTTAACGAAACTCCATTCCTTCCATTCAGCCCTGCAGATGTTAGAGAGAGCTTCAAGCGGTAACGCATTGATTAATGTGAGAGCTGTTCGCTCTAATCCCTGTTTAAACTACTAGGTAGTTTTATCTTTTTGGAGTCGTAGCAGTTGGGAAGTGCAAATTTGTTTGCACCAGCCGTAAACAAGTTTACAGTTCCAAGAAACAGTTCATGCGACGCTGAGTATTAAAACATGTAGAATAGTTTGGCAGGGATGACAGCGAACAGCTCTCACATTAATCAATGCGTTACCACTTGAAGCTCTCTCTAACATCTGCAGGGCTGAATGAAGCGAATGGAGTTCCGTTAAGAAAACGACACTGTCTGACCAACGGGAGTTTGT
>JAJRVE010000134.1 GCA_024277445.1 Campylobacterales bacterium | reverse complement strand
CTATCTTAAGCGTGAAGGTGAAGGTGTCAACCTCGTCAAACATGATGAGGTCATTGAGACCTTGGATGAGGGTATCATCATCGGTTTTGGTGCAGGTGATATTACCTATCAGCTTAGAGGAGAGAAGTAGTGGCATATATTTTTGGACTTATCATTGTCGCACTCTTTTTTGGTGTGATGCATTTTTACACTGAACTTAACGCAAAGCAGAAGACAACGGCAACGATTGTTGTGTTGTTGTTTGTGATGAGTGCTATTTTTTACAATCTTATGCAGAGCGCTAAAGCGGACCATGTGCGTACGGTTATGCTTCACTTTAATCAAGGTAAGAAGATCAAATGTGGTGACCTTGATGTCACAAAGATCAATTTTAGCCTTAGTGAGGGTACGCAGACCTTTATTGGTAAGCCTGAGAGTACCCACGCCGGTAAGATGATTCAAGCTAGTGAGTGTGAATGAGTCTTAACAGCTTGATCGAGAGACTCGACCTGAGTGGTCATGTAGACTCTTTTAACAGCTTTTTTAGTCGGCCTAAACCTCTCTTTATCGAGGGAGATCAAGAACGTCACTATAGCTATATTGACGCGCTCGATAAACTCACATTCAAATCGCCTCCCAAAGTCACTTCCTTTCGTCCTATTACGTCACATCTTAAAAAGCAGGGTGTACTTCGCTTTGAGCAGATCTTTGAACTTATCAAGGTGGTGCGCTATTTTCGTAGCTTAAAAAACAGTGCCTTTGAGGGGATCATCGGTGAGTGGATGCATAAGGTCGAGATACCGGAACGTTTTTCAGATGAGGTTGAGAGTTATTTTGACCTAGAGGGACGTTTTAACGAGGAGCTGGACGAAGAGCTTTTTGGTCTCTCAGCACGTATCAAGGTGATCAAAGAAGAGATCAACAGCTCCATGCGACGAATGCTCTTTAGCTCGAAGATAACACCTTACCTCGTTGACACACAGGTGCATTACATCAATGAAGAGGAGTGCCTTTTGATGCGTGGTGGTTTTAACCATGTGCTTAAAGGTCAGGTTGTCGGGCGTACAAGCGGTGGTTTTTTCTATGTAGTTCCTGAGTCTATGGCCAAAAACCGTGACCAGATCCGTAACATAGAGACTATGCGTGAGGTGAAGTTCTATGAGTATGCCAAGGATTTTTCTAAGACCTTAGCAGACTTACTCCCTTTTATCCACTTCATCGACAAAGAGTTTGAGCGTTTTGACCACTACCAAGCCCGTGTTCACTTCGCCCGCTCTAAAAGTCTCGCCATCATCAAAGCTGACAAGAGCAGAGTAATAAAACTAGTTGCCTTTGAACATCCTGCTATCCATAAAGCTAAGCCGGTGAACGTGGACTTCTCTAAAAATGTCTTGATGGTAACGGGAGTTAACGCAGGGGGTAAGACGATGCTCCTTAAGTCGATCTTGTCGGCTGCTTTGATGGCGAAGTATCTTATCCCGATGAAGCTAAACAAACATAAGTCTGTCATCGGTAATTTTAAACGTTTTGAAGCCATCATTGATGATCCACAAAATGTAAAAGATGACATCTCTACCTTTGCTGGACGGATGCAGCAGTTTTCACAGCTCTTTTTACAGCATGATGCACTGATAGGGGTTGATGAGATCGAACTTGGAACCGACAGTGATGAGGCAGCGGCACTTTTTAAAGTGATCTTGGACGATCTGATTGCTAAGGGTCAAAAGATCGTTGTTACGACCCACCATAAACGTCTCGCCTCACTGATGGCAGACCGTGATGATGTGGAGTTGATGGCAGCCATCTATGATGAAGAGAACCGCCAACCGACTTATGAATTTCTGCAAGGCATCATCGGTAAGTCGTATGCCTTTGAGACAGCCCTTCGTTATGGGATCATGAACTCAGTTGTGACTCGTGCTAAGGTGGTGTATGGCGAAAACCATGAGAAGCTGAATTTGTTGATTGAAAGAGGTGCTGAGTTAGAGCGTGAGCTCAAGAAAAAGCAGTCACTTCTGGATGAAAAATTGGCAAATGTTGAACGACAAGAGCGTGAGTTAAAAGAGCAAAAAGAGCAGCTAGTGTTAAGCCTTGAGGCTGAACGCAGAGAACTTAAAAGCAGTTACGCCGACTCCATCGCAAAAGCGAAAGATGCTGCGCGCCAAAGTGACATGAAGAGTGTGCATAAGAAGATGAACGAAGCGAACAAAGCCTTGCCAAAAGAGGAGCCACGTCAGCAAGATGTTGTTCATGCGTTTAAGGTGGGTGACGCGGTGAAGTATCGCAACAACAGAGGAACGATCATCTCGATCAAAGCAAAAGAGGCGATGATCGAGGTAGAGGGGATGCGTCTGCGTGTTAAACGTAGTGAGTTAAAACCCTCGGGTAATATGCCTAAAAAAAGAGCTAAAACACAGGTCACGCACAAGATCGAACGTCGAAGCGGGCTTAAGCTTGATCTGCATGGTCTTAGAGCAGAAGAGGCTGAAGAGAAGATGGACAAGTTCCTCTCAGATGCCTTGATCGATGGTTGGGATGAAGTGGTCATTTATCATGGCATAGGGACGGGGAAGCTCTCTTACGCCGTGAAAAACTTCTTGATCGCCCATCCTAAAGTCAAGTCTTTTGACGACGCACCACAGCACATGGGTGGATTTGGTGCTAAAATAGTACGACTGTAGCGAGGTAAATAATGAAAAACTTACAAGATGTCATCCGTTTAGGTTCAAAGTTAGAGATACTTTATGTGGAAGATGACAAGGCACTGTTAGAAGAGACGACAACGATCTTAAAGAAGATCTTTAAAAGTGTAGACACCGCGCAGAGCGGTACTGAAGGACTGATGAAATTTACACAAAAAAGCTATGACTTTATCATTACAGACATTGAGATGCCTGACCTTAATGGTCTCGCGATGTCTCAAAAGATCAAAGAGATAAACCCAGAGATACCCATCGTCATCATCTCCGCATACTCAAACAGTTCTTACCTTATCGAAGCAATTAACATCGGTATAAACTACTATGTCTTAAAGCCTATCTTGTTACCACAACTTCTCTCTACACTTAACAGTGTTATTGATGTGATCGAGAACAGACGTATAGCGCTTGAGTGTCATAACAGAGAGGTCGAAGAGAGCATTCGTGTGGCTAAAGAGAAACTCTTCTTGTCCATTACCAAAAGCTCACCAAACCCTATCATCGTCTGTGATGGTCGTCATGTTGCCTTCTACAATGAGTCGTTTCAGGTACTCTTCGATGCAGATGAACTCCGTGTTTTGAAAGAACAAGAGTCACAACTTCTAAACTTTATAGAGGGTAAGATGAAGGTGGACCAACTGCTCAAAGATGATACAGAGTTTGTACAAGAACTCGACTTCAGAGAACTAGCAGATGGTGTTGCAGTCAAGATCTCGCTGAAGACAAAACTGGGGGTAAAAATCTATTTTATGACGAAAAATACCCTGCAAGTCGACGTTGATACTGAGATGGTGATGTTTACCTTTAATGATATAACGCAACTCTGTTTCCAAAACTTTCAGCTTAAGGCCTATGACAAAGCGGTGGGGAACTTAACCGATGTAACGTACAAAAATGATCAAAAAACAGACCAAGAAGCGATCATCAACAAAACGACTTTTGAGTAAAGGCAGAAGATGACAAAAGAACAATACCGTGAGAATGTCGCTCTCTTAAACAAGTATGCGCACTACTACTATGTCTTAGACGATCCTTTGACAACAGATGATGTGTATGATCGACTCTATCATGAGGTGCTGGCTTTTGAAGAGAAAAACCCTACTGATGTGCTCAAAGAGTCGCCTACTCAGCGTGTAGGTGGAACACCACTTGACAAGTTTACAAAAGCTTCGCATCCAAGTCGTATGTGGTCTTTAGAAGATATCTTTAATGCCCAAGAACTTCAAAAATGGCTAGAGAAGACAGGTAAACTTGTCGATAACATTAGTTTTTACTGCGAACCAAAATACGACGGGGCAAGTCTAAATCTTATCTATGCAAACGGTGAACTCGCTCAAGCCATTACGCGTGGTGATGGTGTAGTAGGTGAAGAGGTGACACAAAATGCTAAGACCATACAGAGTATTCCGCTCACTATCGCCCATCAAGGCAAGATCGAGATCCGTGGAGAAGTGGTGATCTTTAAAGATGAGTTTGAGAAGATCAACATTGAACGTGCAAAAGAGGGTGAAGCGCAGTTCGCCAACCCACGTAATGCAGCAGCCGGTTCACTCCGTCAACTCGATCCCAAGATAACCGCTAAACGTAACCTTGTCTTTTTACCTTACGGTATAGGCATCAATGACTTGGAGGAGAAACTACTTCATAAACGTATGGAATTGGTCTACTCTTGGGGCTTTAGAGAGCCACCTCGTCGTAAGACAACAGCCGGTTTTGAAGCCATAGAAGAGGTCTATGAGCAGATGAAAGCTGAGCGTGATGGTTATGCGATGATGCTTGATGGTATGGTCATCAAGGTCGATCAAGTCGAAGCACAAGAGGAGATGGGTTACACCGTCAAAGTACCTCGCTGGGCAATGGCTTACAAGTTTCCTGCTGTTGAGAAGATCACTACGCTAAAGGATGTCATCTTGCAAGTTGGGCGTAGCGGGGCAGTTACCCCTGTCGCCATAGTCGAAAAAGTGGACTTAGATGGGGCGATGGTAGAGCGTGCTTCACTGCATAACTTTGATGAGATTGATCGTAAAGATATCCGCATAGGTGACAAGGTGATCATCTTGCGTTCGGGGGATGTCATCCCTAAGATTGTTAAGGTCTTGACCCATGAGCGTGATGGTTCACAAAAGCCTTACATTCGACCTACAGCGTGCCCGGTCTGTAACAGTGAACTGCTCGATGAAGGTGCTTTGACGAAGTGTCAAAACCTTGCCTGTTCCGCACGTGTGGTGAATGCTATTATCTATTTTGCGTCGAAGCCTTGTTTGAACATTGATGGATTGGGTGATAAAATTGTTGAGACTCTTTATAATGAAGGACTTATTAACAATGTGACCGATCTCTTCTCTTTAACACTTGATCAGTTGTTAGCCTTAGAAGGCTTTAAAGAGAAAAAGAGTCAAAAACTTTTAGATGCCATCAACGGTGCTGAAGGGTGTGAATGTTGGCGTTATATTAATGCGCTTGGTATAGAACACATTGGGGAAGTGGCTTCTAAAACTTTGTGTGAGAACTTCGGTGTTGCTTTTACAGAAGTAAGTAAGGAAGAGCTGATCGCTATTGATGGCTTTGGTGAGGAGATGGCAAACTCACTATTAGAGTTTGTCCGTGTCAATGCAGAACACATTACTACCTTAGAGCAGATCCTTATGCCAAAAGCACCGGCTAAAAAGGAAGAAGCAGTTGAGAACCCCTTTAAAGCGAAAACAGTTGTCTTGACCGGTTCGATGAGTGAGTCACGTGGTAACATCAAGACCATGCTCGAAGCACTTGGCGCAAAGGTCTCAGGTTCAGTCTCTAAAAAGACGGACTTTGTAATTTATGGTGAAGATGCGGGTAGTAAGTACGATAAGGCGGTCAGCTTGGGCGTTGAGACGATTACTGAAACAAAGATGCGGGAGATGTTGAGATGAAAAAGATCATAATATTACTTTTGAGTTTGGTAACACTCCTCTCAGCAGAAGCGATCGACAGAACGGGTCCCTATATCGCTTTAGGAGGAGGGTATGCTATCTTTTATGATGATGGTCGTTTAGGTGAAGAGATCGATCCCTCTTATAATGTTAATCTTAT
>JAJRVE010000012.1 GCA_024277445.1 Campylobacterales bacterium | reverse complement strand
TTAGTACTGTATACCGGTAGCGCTACGTACTTTTTCGATGACAGGCAGTGCTACTTCACGGGCTTTGTTGGCACCAAAGGCTAAGATCTCACGGACTTCATCTTGATTGTTCTCAAAGTATTCACGTTTTTCACGATAGGGACGGAAATACTCCCAGACAACATCATGTAGGTAAAGTTTAAAGTGACCATGCCCTTCGCCACCACGTTCGTAACGTGCCTGTAACTCTTTTGCCTCATCGGCATTTAAAAAGAGTTTAGCGATGTTATAGACGTTACACCCTTCCCACTCTTTTGGATCTTCGAGAGGTACCGCTTCGGTAACAATCTTCTTGATCACTTTTTGCTGCTTCTTCTCTTCACCAAAGATATTAATCGTGTTGCCATATGACTTTGACATCTTCTGCCCATCAACACCAGGAACGGTTGCAACATTCTCAGCAACGCGGTGTTCTGGAATGACAAAAACATCACCATGCATGTTGTTAAACTTAGTTGCGATGTCACGCGCCATCTCGACGTGTTGGATCTGGTCTTTACCTACCGGAATGATATCGGAGTTGAACATTAAGATGTCAGCAGCCATTAAGACAGGGTATGAGAAAAGGTTGTGGTTACTTGCAATACCTTTAGCTGTTTTGTCTTTGTAACTGTGTCCACGCTCTAAAAGACCCATTGGTGTAAAGGCAGAGAGTGCCCAGTAAAGCTCTAATACCTCTTTTACATCAGACTGTACCCAAAAGGTTGACTGTTTTGGGTCCATACCTAAGGCTAAAAAGTCAATAGCCGCTTGCATGGTCAGTGAGGCAAGACGTTCACCGTCATGAACAGAGGTCATCGCATGGTAGTTTGCGATAAAAGCAAAGACTTCATCTTTGCCTTGAGAGTCGATCATCTGTTTGATCGATCCAAAGTAGTTTCCAATATGAAGATCTCCAGAAGACTGGATACCGGTTAAAACACGCACAGGCGCTCCTTAAATGGACAAGTGAACTCTTAGTAAGCTCAAAATAGTGCGAAATTATAGCCAATTAGCCTCTAAATAGCATTATTTGTATGACGAGATGCCATCTGTTAATCTATTATTAGAATAGATGTGATACTCTTGAACATATTAAGAAAAAAGGATAAAAAATGAACGTTCAAATTCGAGCAAAAGATCTTACACTAAGTGAACACAACAAAACACACATTGATGCAGCAATGGAGCAATTTAACAAGTATGGTTTAGACATTACAACAACCAATGTAGTTGTAGGTAAAGTTAAAAATGGTGTGAGTGTAGAATTTGAGTTTCATATCGCCCATCACTCTCCAGTAGTGATTAATCAAGAAGATAAAGATCTTGATGCAGCGATTGATCTTGCAGTTGACCGTGCTTCTAAAGCACTTCGTCGTATGCATGACAAAGATGTAACACGTCGTGGTCAAGGCATCAAAGGTCTTGAGACAGAGACAGAAGTGATTGAAGAGACTGAAGAAGCGTAACTCTTCTTTACCCTATACCAAGCACCTCTTCGGTGCTTTTTTCCATTTAAATTTCATTTTCAAAACTAACTTATAATATATATTGTACAAAATAATTATATTAAGGAATCATTATGGAAAAAATAAAAGTTGTCTGTCCTCATTGTGACAAAGTTAATGCTATTCCAAACAAAGAGAGTTACAACAAAGCAAACTGTGGTCACTGTAAAAAGTCACTCCTGGATACTACGCCGGTGCAACTGACATCATTAAACTTTGATCTGCATCTTGTTAACAGTGATATCCCTGTAGTTGTAGACTTCTGGGCACCATGGTGTGGTCCATGTAAGATGATGGGTCCCGCATTTGAAGAGGCAGCAAAAGGGTTTGCACTTAAGGCACGCTTTGCAAAGCTAAACACAGAAGAGCACCAACAACCCTCTGCCAAGTTTGGAATTCGTTCTATCCCAACCATGATCATATTTAAAGGTGGTAAAGAGGTAGCACGACAGTCAGGTGCTTTGAGTGTTGATCAGATTAAGCAGTGGGTAGCGTCTGTTATATAAGGCTTCCACGTAACTTTTTACCTCTTTTGCTATAATGCCGCAATCTAATTCTCAAAGGTTGTTATGCGTTTTCTTTTTACATTGGCACTGCTTATCACAACACTGTTAAATGCTAAGGAAGATGCTACTGATCCTCGAGAGTTTTCACTGCGTATTGGTGCTGGAACGGCACAGTACAGCGATCTTAAGGATGTTTTGAAGTTTAACTATGAGGGTTATGATGAAAACTTTTATGGTGTTAACCTTGATGCTGGATGGCGTGCAGGAAGAGATCTGTTTGATACCCCTTTTGACCTCTACCTTAAAGGTGGCGTGACTTACTTTAATGAGCGTGGTTATGCTGATGACATCTGGGAAGGTACTCTCTACTTTAAAGTCTACGGAAAAATCGATTTTTGGGACAACCGTATACGCATCGGTTTTGGTGAAGGTGTCTCATATACCAACGAGATACTAGAAGTAGAACGAGAAGATGACAGTGAAAATGGTGGTTACGGAACAGCACGACTACTAAACTACCTTGATATCTCTGCAGACATTGACATAGGACGTTTGATAAGAGTCCACAGCATGCGAGACCTTTATCTCGGCTACACTATTAAGCACCGCTCAGGAGTCAAAGGCCTCTATAGCGGTGCGCACGGTGGGTCTAACTATATTTTGATGACACTTGAAAAGAATTTTTAGTCTTATGTATGGATGGAATATGAATAAAAATATACTCTGGCTTCTTCTTTTGTCACTGACATCTGGGTTGTATGCAACTGAAGAGAGTGGTGTTTACATCAGAGGTGGATTTGACATCGTTAGCGGCTCTTCTAAGGTGAGAAGGGATGATAACGGTACTAAAAGTCTTTTTACTTCTGCTTTGGTCGGCAATGCTGTTGACTTGACATTAGGGTATGAACGTCCAGCACATAGGGTTCGTTTCTTCATGAACAGCAAGATCTCTTATGATAATGTGGGTACTTATGAGATCAAAAGTACTCGTTATGCAGGAGGTATAGAAGGCTATACTCCACTTGAGAGTATAAACTTGAACTATGGTGCAATGATGGGTGGTGGTAAAGCGATCTTTAGTAATAGCAAAACTGGTCTCTCTGCATCAGAACCAACGGGTTTTTTAGGTGCTGAGCTGTATGCGGGAGCAGATGGAAAACTCAAGGGTGGTTTTGGATACTGGCTTAAGTTTGGTTTTGATGCTAAGGGGTATGATCCTGTTGTAAACGAGCTGCTTAGCGATAATCTGGTCATTTATGCGTTAAACTTGGGGTTTGGGCTCTCTTATAAGTTTTAAGCGATGAACCAATATTATAGAAGGAGAAGAGAGTGCGTTATCTATTTATCGTTGGAATACTAATATATACTAATTTGTTTGCCTTAGATACAAGTGAAAAAGACGATAGCCCTTATTCGCTTCGTTTAGGCTATGGTTTTTCAGACTCTAATGATTTGGGTGAGATATTAATGGGAGATTGGAACCATTATGAGGGTGATACTTCGGCATTGAACCTTGATGGTGGTTACCGTTTCGCACATAATGTTTGGGGTGGCATATTTGATTTTTATGCCAAAGGTGGTCTCTCCTACTTTGATGAAAATGGCGTTATTAATAATCATACTATGCAAGTGAGTAAAGATTTTCTTGAAGTTAATGTCTATGTTAAAGTCTATTTGAAATTAGACTTTTGGCAAAACAGGATCCGTATCGGTGTGGGTGAAGGTGTATCATTGGCGCAGGAGATCCCTATTGTTGAAGTAGATGACGCAACGAACAGTGATGGAACGACTGACCCAACAGCTAAGTTCTTGAACTACCTAGACATCTCTGCTGACTTTGATGTGGGGCGTCTTATCCGTGTGAATGCCTTAAGAGATACCTATTTGGGTTATACGCTAAAACATCGTTCCGGTGTCTTTGGACTCTTTAATGGTGTTCATGGTGGTTCTAACTACAACATGCTCACACTCGAAAAAAACTTTTAAAGGATTACAATGTATCAATGGATTATATGGTTTCATATCATCTCGCTTATCTCATGGTTCGCCGTGTTATTTTACCTACCTAGGCTTTTCGTCTATCATGCAGAAAATGCAGACAAACCAGAGTTTCTTGAGGTCGTTAAAGTGATGGAGATGAAGATCTACCGTTATATTGGTGTTCCTGCATTTTGGGCAACGGCGATTTCTGGTACGGCTTTAGCCTATCTCTACCCTGTCAACATCTTTACAACGGGTGGTTGGTTCCATGTTAAGTTACTGTTTGTCGCTATCTTGATTGCTTACTTCTACTCGATGAATTATTATCGCAATAAGCTTTTGGTGAATGACACCTTTAAAAGTGGGAAGTTTTTTCGTATCTACAATGAGGGACCAACAATTTTAATGTTGATCATTGTAGCTATGGTTATAGTCAAACCTTTTTAAAGGTTTGTGTTAGAACGCTAGTTAGCGTTTTAGCTTGCGTTTCTCATTTTTAGCTTTGGCTTTAAACAAGATTGGCACACCTTCGAAGCTAAAGGCTTCACGAAGTTGGTTGGTCAGGTAACGACGATAACTAAAGTGTAGTCCCTTAGGCTTGTTCATGATGAGGGCGATCTGTGGTGGACGGATGTCATACTGCGTTGCGTAATAGATACGAATAGTTTGACCACTAACTGATGGAAGGTGGTGCTTACGTTGCGCCCACTCAAGTGCTTCGTTAAGCTTAGACGTAGAGATACGTTGTGAGAAATTCGCGTTGATCTCTAAAAGTTTTTCGTAGATTTTCTGTACACGTTGACCGCTTTGTGCTGAGATAGTGATGAGTGGTGCATAGTGTAAAAACTTAAAGCGATCACGAATCTCTTGGGCGATCGCAGCATAGTTCTCACCATCAACCTTGTCCCATTTGTTCAAAACGATCAGACAAGCCATACGGTTAGAATCGATAAGACCTGCGATCTTCTCATCAAGCTCTTTAAACGGCTCACTTGCATCAAGAACAAGCAGCGCAATGTCAGCATCATCAAGCATCTTCTCCGTACGCATCAGTGCATACTTCTCAATACCTTGGATCTTACCACGCTTACGAACACCAGCAGTATCGATAAAGGTGATCTCATGACCCTTATGCTCGATCGTCTCATCAATAGGATCGATAGTCGTACCGGCAATCGAGCTTACAACTGAACGCTCTTCGTCAAGCAAAGCGTTAAGAAGAGAACTTTTACCGACATTAACACGACCGATGATTGCAACGCGCATCTTGTTAAGGACTTCCTCGTCAATATCTTTAGTGACATCATTGTTTCCAAAGATAGAGTCGTTATCGATAAGCTCTTCACCTGTCTCAAGAACCTCTTGTTGTTCTAAGTAGTCTTCATAAGGATCAAAAAAGTCATCTTCTTTCGCTTCCTCTTTTGCTTTTGCCTCGGCAAGTGCTTGGAAAAAGGCTTCATCATCTTCCTCTTCACTAATCTCAGGAACCTCTTCGACTTCAACAGGTGCTATGACCTCTTCAGCATCTTTTTCAGGAAGTTGATCACTGATCCACTCTAAGAGTGCATTGATGTGACGGTTGTGTGAGACAGAGATACCAAAGATATGGTCACATCCAAACTCATAGTACTCCCATACTTTTTCGTTCATCTTGTCATTGTCGATCTTGTTGACAACAAGGCACATGGTCTTACCCATCTCTTGAAGTTCATAGAAAAATGCTTTGTCTTCATCTTCTGGAAGACTCTTTCCATCCACCATATAGAGGATGATGTCGGCTTGGTGGGCTGCTTTAATGGACATCTTTTTAATTGCATCAAAAAGCTCATTACCTTGGTCAAGTCCACCCGTGTCTAAGATCTCAACTTCTTTATCGTTGACCTCATAAATACGACGTTTGATGTCGCGTGTGGTTCCGGCTTGTTCTGAAGTAATGGCGTCACGCTGCTTGAGGAGGCGGTTGAAAAATGAACTTTTTCCTACGTTTGGACGACCGATGATGGCTAGTTTTTTCATGAATGTATCTTTGTTTTGGTGGCATAGGAAAGGGGGTAGGAACAAGAAAGTTAGTTAAAAATACTTGTGTAAAAACCTGTTGCTTTTACGGTGGATTCTATGAAGGAGAACCCTGCCTACACATATTACTATGTTTTAATGGTGGCATTATAGCATAAGCGGTGAGATTACGCTTCGCGCATCATCTCATCGGGCATACTCTCGACATAAAGCGACTGAGAAGGAAAGGCAAAGCCCGCACCGTTTTTCTCCACGATCTCCATCAGTTCAAGATTAATGCGTTCACGTACCTGCATGTACTCACCCCATTTGGTTGTTTTGGTAAAGAAGTAACAGAAGATGCCAAGTGCACTATCTTGAAACTCTGTGAAGTGGATGTAGATGGTCTGCTGGTGGATATCTTCATCATTTTTCAGGAGTTCACGCATCTCTGCTAGGATAGTCTTTATCTGCGAGGCAGTTGTAGAGTAGGTGAGTCCAAGGGTCATCTTGATCTGACGTTTGTTCATCTCTGACCAGTTTAAGATCGCTGCATTGGCAAGGTTGCCATTAGGGACACTTACGAGTGCACGGGCGAAGGTCCGCACCTTAGTCGAACGTACGCCTATGGACTCGATGGTCCCTTCGACTTCTGGTGTTTTGATCCAATCACCGATCTTAAAAGGCTTATCGGTAAAGAGTACCATGGAACCAAAAAAGTTACTCGCCGTATCTTTAGCAGCAAGAGCCATTGCCATACCGACAAGACCAAGTGAGGCAACAAAACCGGTGATATTAATCCCCCAAGTAGAGAGGATGTTCATACCTGCGATAATCAGTACGATGGTCTTTAAGATACTAAGAAGAAGTTTTGCAAGGGTGATGCCGTTGTCTGTCTTAAAGCGCTTTGAAATAAGGTCATTTGAACTTTCAAAGAGCTTTATAATGCGATAAAGTACCCAAGCAAAAAGACCAATGGTCATAGTCGCCATAGTATGCGATATCATCAATGAAAACTCTGAACTAAAATGTAAAAAACTAAAGGCAACATTAAATCCTAAGATGATCATACCAAATGCGATAGGGCGTTGAACAACATAAAGGATCTCGTCATCAAGGGTTGTCTCTGTCTTTTTAACCCATTTTAGTGCGATCAAGGTGACCAACTTGGAGAGCTGTTTACGCAGTAATAAAAAGAGCATAAAAACGAGAAGGAAGGTGAGCCACTTACCGAGTGCGTTTCCAAACAGTGTGATGCTAAAAACATCTAACACGGTTTGCGGAACAGGGATGTTCTTTAAAATAAGTTCTTCAAGACTGCTGTTAAGTGCATGGGTTATCTTGGTGACATCGGTGATCTCATGAAAGGTGTTGGTTACGAGACTACTGTTGTGTTCGAGGGTTGCGTTGGTATCCATAATGTTCCTTGTCTCTCCACTCGAACCTTACCTCTTCTCTCTCTTGAGTTTTTGGGTATTTAGTTGGTGGCGTAATCAGCACAAATCATAGCTTTTTTCTTTTGAAGGGTGCCTTGTATAATCAATGTTATAATCATGAAAAACTATGGGCATGACATGAACTTAAAACTCTTTTGGACTTACATCACCTCGCTTTGGCTTTCGATACGTTTAGTGCTGTTTGAAAAATACACCTTTGTACTACTTGTGATCTGGTGGTTGTTTGCTTTTATCGTCGCTTTTGGTGCGCGACAACTCTATCCGGGTTTAGGGCTAGTCGTTGTGGGCCTTGCTTTTTTTAGTCAAAAGTATGTCTATCGAAAATTGGCAGGTTCTCGGGCTTGGTTGATACGCAGGGGTGATAGAATAGAATTTGCTGATGACAGGCAAGATGGTTATGTGCAACAGTTTGAGTATGCTAAGGTGTTGCAGAAGATGCGTGGTGAAGATGTGGCTAAGACAGGACTATTTGAGGCTGAACTCATTCCACTATACCACCATTTTTATCTTGTGGAGATGGAGGATAAAAATAGGATTATTCCTTTTGAATGGATCCTCTCTTTAGATTTTGAGGATCCTTTAGAAGAAGACTAGGCTTTCTCTTTTTTGATCATCTCATAAGCGGTATTGATCTCTTGTACCTTTTGAGTGGCATCTTTGATGTAATCTTCTGAGGCACCTTTGGCCTTCATGATGTCTGGATGATACTTTTTCACCAAAGCACGGTACTTCTTCTTAATGGTCTGTAAGTCATCACTTCGTTCTGCACCAAGTACCTTGTACGCATCACTCACTGAACTTTGTGAGGCATTACCACCAAAGGCAGAAGCAAAACGCTGCATAATACCCTCGACTTCATCGGCACTGATCTCTAAAAAGGCCGCGATCTTGATGATGAGGTTCTCTTCTGCGTGAGAGAGTTCCCCATCAACATAGGCAAGGTTGATGAGAAAACTCAACATCATTAGACGCTTTTGTTTGTCACCGCGGGTAAGTGCTTGAAGTTTAGAAGCTAGAGTATCTACGTTACGGATGATATCTTTCTCTTGTTTGAAGATCTCTTTGAGGATCTCGCGTACTTTCTCTTGATGGGTCGCGCCAAAGGCTTTAGAGATGTCTTTAAACATGTTGCTGATGAGTTCTGCCTCAAGTTCATGCACATGCCCGTCTGCTTTTGCGACCTTGGCGACAAGGGCGACAAAGACGCCAAGCTCAGAGTTAGCGACGGCGTTGTAGTTGACATTAGTGCTTTGAAACTGACCTTGGGTGTAGTATTGACGTTGAAAACGTTTGTAGCTGTTAAAGATCCATCTAAAAAGTAAAAATAGAAAGATAAAGGTGATAATTGTGCTCATAAGAATCCTCAAAAATTAATGTTAGATTATGCCTAAAGGAAAACAACATCGATTAAACAGCATCGTTGTATAATTGCGTCATTAAACTATTGAGGACGATACAATGAAGATTATTTTACTAGGTGCACCGGGTGCAGGTAAAGGTACACAAGCGCAATTTTTGACTAAAAAGTTCAACATTCCTCAGATCTCTACGGGCGATATGCTTCGTGCTGCGATCAAAGCAGGAACAGAGATGGGAAAAATGGCGAAAGAGGCAATGGACTCAGGTAAGCTAGTGACAGACGAGATCATTATCGGGCTCGTTAAAGACCGTATCGCAGAAGATGACTGTAAAAATGGTTTTCTTCTTGATGGTTTCCCACGTACTGTTCCCCAAGCAGACGCTGTTAAAGAAGCGGGTATTGCTATTGACGCGGTGATCGAGATTGATGTTCCAGACGAGGAGATCGTTAAGCGTATGTCAGGTCGTCGTGTTCACCAGAACTCAGGACGTACTTACCACCTTGTTTACAACCCACCAAAGGTTGAAGGTAAAGATGATGAGACAGGTGAAGAACTTATCCAACGTGCAGATGACAAAGAGGAGATCGTGCTTGATCGTCTTAAGGTCTACCACGATCAGACAAAGCCACTAATCGACTTTTACACTAAAGAAGCGGCTAACGATAGCAGTATCAAGTACATCCGTGTAGATGGTACACAAAAGATCGATGCTGTTGAAAAAGAGGTTCTCTCTCAACTCGCGTAATCTCTCTACTTTAGTGCAGCACGCATCCGTGCTTCACTAAACCCATGAATCACCCTTCCATTAATAATCACAACCGGTACACCGCTTCCATTGTATTGTCTATAGAGCCGTTTCCCTTCAGATGAGCTGTTGATGTTGTAGTCTCTAAAGGCAACACCCTTACTACGTAAATAGCGTTTTGCTTTTTTACAGTAGGGACAAGAAGGTGTTGACAAAACGACGACACTGTTACGTGTACTACGACGTTGGCTTTTGTTGGATTGGTGTGCATAGTTTGTGTAACTCTGTGGCGCAGGACTATAGACCTCAATAATACCTTTGTCGCGTGCAATGCGTTGTTTGAGTGAAGGTATAGCCCCTCGTTTATGCTCTTTATTATAATAAGCATAGAGCTGTTCTTTAAGCTTCTTCTTCTCAAAAAAGAGATCGGCGTCACTACTGACTAGGGTTGTGAAAAGTTTATAGTTGTCCTCTCTTATGGCTCTTGAGAGTTTTTTTTGCAGAAAAATTGCTAGAGCATCATGCTTTTTTTGAAGTTTACGTAACTGTTTTAGGTACTGTTTTTTTGTCTCTTTCTTGGTGCTTTTTTCAACCTTTAGTCCATACGCTTTTGTTTTAGTAGCTAAGGTATTGTAGTCTTGAACAGGTGTACTAAGAGACTTGGTTATTGAAAGTACTTGGAGTTGTTCAGCACTTTGAAAGAGCGGTGTGCCTAGTTGCGTAAAAATCGTGGGGTAATGCTCTGCCAAAAGTGTGAAGGTAAGGGCAAGTAAAATAAGTAGGGTTTTGATGCGCTCTCCTTAATGTCGTAAAAGTTTGTCCATCTCAAACTCGTTATAGCCTTCAACTACATTGTTGTTGATGATAACCATAGGGATACGTGAGCCTTTATACTTCTTAAAGAGTTTCATCCCCTCTTCGTCTTTAGTGAGATTATATTTGGTATATCTGACGTTGTTCTGTTTGAAAAAGGCTTCTACTTTTGCGCCATAAGGCGAGTAGGGTGTTGTTACTAGAACTACCTCTCGGTAGTAAGCATTGTCCGTAGTCGCATAGTTGAAGAGCGCTTTTTTAGGGTAGTAGGGAGCGATGGTTCCCCACTCCGTCTTAATGCGCTTGTCAAGTAGGCATGAGGCCTCTTCATGTCGATGAGCGTGGTAATAGGTGTAGACCTTTTCACGAAGGTAAGGGTTATTGTAGTCCTCATCACTCAAAGTAGAAGCAATTTTTAAAAAGATGGGATATTGATCGCTATTGATGACTTGTTTTAGTTGTTTATGTAAGAACTGTACCAAGGTTTTATACTCATCTCGAAGTGAGAGTAGGGCCTCATGATAGGCTTGAAGTTCTTTTGGATCGCTGTCACTTTTAATGCGTTTAAAATGCCCTAAAACATGGTCACTATGTACAACATACGACAAGATGTAAGGACGAAACTTGGCACTATAGGCTAAGTCGTCAAGTTGAACACGCGCCTTAAACAATGGTCCAGCAAGTTCCTTGTAAGGTTCAGGGTAACTAAAAGCATGAAGCGAGAGTGTTAAAAAAGTAATGAGTATGATACGAAGCATCGGTGTAACCTCTGTAGTAAATGTAGGGCACCTCTAAAAACCCTAGTTATCCTCAGCACTAGAGAGGAGTTCACAATCAAGGCGACCTTTTGAAGCCCTAGCCATAGCTAAGGCGAGAAAGGGCAACGCCGAGTGTGGACTCCTCTCTAGTGCCCGAAGGGAGGGATAAAAAGAGCGATCTTGCAAAGAATTTTCTATCGTCGTAGCTATGGCTATGACTGACCAAAGGAAATGCCCTCGGGTGCAAGAAAAGTTCTTCACAATCTCATCTCTTTTTCTTCCCTCTGAGGATGACTAGAGTTTTTAGAGGTGCCCTGTATTAGTTAGTCTATACCATTTAAGCTGATAGCATTGTATAAATAGAGATTTATCAATGCGTAATCTGTATCAATAATTTATCTAAGAGAGTATCTCAAGAAGTTCGCTAAAATTCCACCATGAAAAAAATAATCTCTCATTTGGACCGTGGTGTGCTTTACATGTTCATGGCATCCTTCTTTTTTGCCATCATGGGTGCTTTTGCCAAGCTTTCGAGCGGGTACATGAGTTCACTTGAGGTGGTCTTTTTTCGTAATGTCTTTGGGGTTGCTTTGGTGGGGTATGCTGTTTTTAGAAAGCCGATGAAGCAAGCCGGTGGCAAGCCTTGGTTACTCTTTTTTCGTGGGTTTATGGGCTTTGTGGCACTCTTGGCGTTTTTTTATAACATTGCCCATATCCCACTTGGTGATGCGATGACCTTTTCAAAGACCTCACCTATTTTTACTGCTATCTTCGCCTGGCTCTTTTTACAAGAAAAGTTGGCTAAAAGTGCTTGGTTAGCGGTGCTTTTAGGGTTTGTTGGCATCATCTTTATTACTAGTCCGACAGGTCTAACCTTTTCTAAGACCGATCTTCTTGGTATCTTTAGTGGAGTCGGTGCTGCCTTGGCCTATACCTCTGTTCGTGAGTTAAAAAAGTATTATGACACGCGTGCGATTGTCCTCTCTTTTATGACAGTGGGTACAGTTGGCCCCTTGCTTTTACTCTTTATCTCTCCGTACGTAAACGATCCATCGCTTGACTTTATGCTCGGTGCCTTTGTAATGCCGAGTGGAATCGTCTGGTTATATGTCATGGGGATGGGGCTGTTCGCAACCTTAGCACAACTCTACATGACAAAGGCCTATGGGGAGTCACAGGCGGGCATCGTGGGGGCAGTTAGTTATACTAATATAGTCTTTTCTATAGGGGTTGGACTCTTGCTTGGTGACGCGCTACCTGACTTTATAACACTATTTGGTATAATCTTAATCATTATCAGCGGAATTCTCGCTGTCAAAAAATAGGAGATCATTATGGATGCAAATCAGATGTACTATGGCGGTTTAGTAATAATCGCAATCTTGGCATGGATGTCATACACCTCTAACCGTTCATTTACGATGTTTTTACTGCTTGCGTTTGGAGCTTACCTTATCTACTCGCATAACACAGGCGTTACGATTACAGGTGAGCTAGACAAGGCCACCGGTGAATTCGACAAAGCAGCAGGTTATAAAAAGTGATCTTACTATCAGGACCATGTGTCATTGAGAGTGAGGCTAACATCTTCGATATCGCTAAAAAGCTTGAGCGTTATCAAGAAGATGATCGCATTGATTTTTACTTTAAAGCCAGTTTTGACAAGGCTAACCGTACCTCGTTAGAGAGCTACCGTGGTCCGGGTCTTGAAGAGGGTCTTCGTATCTTGCAAAAGGTCAAAGATGACTTTGGCTACAAGATAGTGACGGATATTCATGAGTCGTATCAGGTTAAGCCGGTGGCAGAAGTGGCAGACATCTTACAGATCCCTGCATTTTTGTGTCGTCAGACAGACCTGCTTGTAGCTGCAGCTAAAACAGACCGTATTGTGAACATCAAAAAGGGTCAGTTTATGAACCCTAGTGATATGAAGTACTCAGTGCTTAAAGTGCTTAAGACACGTGGCTGTGATGAGGTAAGTTACCAAAATGCGAAAGACAATGGCGTACTTTTAACGGAGCGCGGTTCAAGTTTTGGTTACGGTAACTTGGTGGTAGACATGCGTGCACTTGTCATCATGCGTGAGTTTGCTCCGGTTCTTTTTGACGCGACACACTCGGTTCAGATGCCGGGTGCAGGTGGTGGAACAACATCGGGTGACAGCTCAATGGTACCGCACCTTTCTCGCGCGGCAGCTGCTGTTGGTGTGGATGGTTTCTTCTTTCAGACCCACATCGATCCAAGCTGTGCTTTGAGTGATGGACCGAACATGTTAACACTAGAGAACCTCTACAAGACAACAGAGACAATTTTAAAAATACAAGAAACACTAAAAGGATAAACATGAGTTTGATCGAAGGTAAATTAAAAGTTATAAATGGCAAAAAGATTGCTATTGTGAGTACACGTTGGAACCACTTCATCGTAGACAGATTAGTTGAGGGTTCTAAAGATGCGTTTGATCGTCATGGTGGAAACGCTGATGACCTTGATCATGTTTTAGTTCCAGGAGCATTTGAGCTTCCTATGATCGTTGATCGTCTACTTGCTAGTGGTAAGTATGATGCTATTTGTGCACTAGGTGCAGTTATCCGTGGGGCAACACCTCACTTTGATTATGTTTCTGCTGAAGCAACAAAGGGGATCGCAACAATGTCATTGAAGTATTCTAAGCCTGTTTCGTTTGGTCTTTTGACAACAGATACCATCGAGCAAGCGATCGAGCGCGCAGGTACTAAAGCTGGAAACAAAGGCTTTGAAGCGATGACAGTCATCATCGAGATGCTAGATCTTTACGAAACGTTGGAAGCGTAATGGCAACACGTCACCACGCCAGAATGGCCGTAGTTAGCCTTCTTTATGCTTATGACTTGGGTAACCAAAGTATTGCAGAATACACCGATGAGATCCTAGAAGACAAGAAGATCCGTAACAAGCAAAAAGAGTTTGCACTTGACCTTTTTAGGGGGGTTATGGACAACTTAGTTGCGGTTGATGATGCGATCGTGAAACATCTTAAGGATTGGGATTTTGATCGTCTTGGTTCGGTTGAACGTGCGACACTTCGTCTTGGTGCTTATGAGATCATGAACACAGACTTAGACTCTGCCGTTGTCATCAATGAGGCCATCGAAGTCTCTAAAGCCTTTGGTACAGAGCAGTCACCAAAGTTTATTAACGGTGTCTTGGACGCGATCGCTAAAGATAAATAATGTTTAAAGTACTCTTTGTCACGATTTTAACCTTTTCTGCACTCTATGGTGCAAACAGTTGTCTTAAATGTCATGAAGGCATTGAAGATATCCGCGACCCTCACTCCAAGATGATGGAAGAGATCTATAAGGTCGCCGAAAAAGCTGGACACAGAGGAAATGACTGTATTGTTTGTCACGGGGGTAACCCGACAACGATGGTCAAAAAACGTGCACATAAGGGTACTGTTAAGTATTTTTTAGATCATAAAGGGCCAAAAGAGTACTACCCAGCACCGGGTAGTACATGGATCAACCAAAACACCTGTGGTATGTGTCACCAAGAACAGGTTGATGCGCAGATGAACTCCTTGATGATGACCGAACAAGGCAAGATTCAAGGGGCGATGTGGAGTTTTGGTGCTAAAGAGGGCTATGAACATACCCACGGTAACTTTGACACGAAAAACCCAGAAGACCCACACAAACGACTCGGTACAGATGCTTACCGTGCGTACATGGAAAAACTCTCTATCATGGAGCCACAAGGTTTTCCAAGTGAGATGCATGAGATCCCAAAAGCACCAACAGCCGAAGAGGTAGAAAAAGATCCTTCGTTAGCGGTCTTTACTTACTTGCGCCAGGAGTGTCTGCGTTGTCATACCGGCTCAAAAGGGCGTAGTAAACGTGGCGATTACAGAGGGATAGGGTGTGCTTCGTGCCACATCCCTTACTCTAATGATGGTTTTTATGAGGGTGGCGACAAGAAGATCTCTAAAAAACCAGGGCATATGTTGGTTCACAGCATCCAGTCCTCTCGTGAAGTCAAGGTCACAGTACATGAACAAGAGTACTCCGGTGTACCGGTAGAAACTTGTTCGACCTGTCATAACCGTGGTAAGCGTATTGGTGTTTCGTACCAAGGACTGATGGAGACAGAGTACCAAGCAACCTTCGATGATGAGGGTAATGGGCAACCTAAGCTTCATACCAAGCGTTATCTGCACCTACAAGAGGACGTTCACTATCAAAAAGGCATGTTGTGTCAAGACTGTCATACCTCTAACGATCTGCATGGCGATGGCTTCTTAAGTGGGGCAAACTTAGGTGCAGTCGAAGTAGAGTGTCAAGACTGTCACGGTACGACAAGTGCTTATCCTTGGGAGCTTCCATTAGGTTATAGTGATGAGTTTAACACAACCGCAGCGACAGGTGAAGGACGTGGAACAACGAAGACCATTGCCGAGTACCTTAAAATGGGAACGGTCAGTGATCCTCAAGATGGTCATCTCTTAACTGCGCGCGGTAACCCGCTGATCCATACGGCTAAAAAGGGTAACCATGTTGTCTTACACCTTGCCTCTGGAAAAGATATAGAGTTAACACCACTAAAAGCACTGAAAGAGGAAGAGAAACTCTCTAAAGTCGCCTTGGTTGCGATGGATCAGATCGAAGCACACACGAGTGAGTTAGAGTGTTACACTTGTCACGCTACTTGGGCTCCACAATGTTATGGCTGTCATGTCAAGGTGGATTACTCGGGTGGTAAGCAGAACCCTGACTTCTTAAAAGCCTCACATGATCATGACTTACATGGCCGCACGGGTGAGATGCGTAGTCTTAAAAAGTATCTGGTAGATGGTAAGGTGACGGAGACGCGTTCATACTTACGTTGGGAAGATCCTGCTTTGGCACAAAACGGTGAAGGGCGGATAACGCCGGTTATTCCAGGATGTCAAGTAACCGCAACGGTCATCGGTAAAGATGGTAAAGCCTTGATCCAAAACCAGATCTTTAAGATCCCTAACGTAGAAGGTACGGGTGAAGAGGGACAAAACGCGATCGACATGTCCCCTGTTCAACCTCACACCATCTCAAAACGTTCACGTACCTGTGAGAGTTGTCATGCTAGCGATAAGGCTATCGGTCTTGGTATAGGTGGAGGTAAGTACTTTGCTGATCCGAGTAAAGACTTTATTGTTGACTTGATGAGTGCAGATAAAAAGATCTTGCCACATAGAGTAGACCAACAGGTCCCTGGTATTGGGAACTTAAAACATGACTACTCAAGTTTCATCGATGAAAACGGTACCCAGCTCATGACGGTTGGTCACCACTGGAAACTGTCACAACCACTAGACGAAGAGCAGCGTTCTAAGTTAGATCGACGCGGTATGTGTCTTTCGTGTCATAAAGATATCCCTGATGGTGATTTAGCTGTTTCCGCACTCGTTCACGCCTCTGAGATGGCAGGTCTAAAGATAGATCGTGAAGAACATGGTTCTATCTTAAACAAGATCTTGATTATGGGTGCGTGGTTGCAAGTCTTAGTTGCGACTTTGCTAGGTG
>JAJRVE010000011.1 GCA_024277445.1 Campylobacterales bacterium | reverse complement strand
CGAAGGCACAACTCTACATCGTGAGCATGAAAGGCTTGAAGTCAGCTGGAGCCCATGTCTTAAAACAAGATGCGCTCTCCATCGCTGTTGACTTGGCTGTGCCTAAGGGTACGGTGATGCCCCTCAAAGATGAGGTTGACTGTCTGCTCATAGGCTCTAAAAAGCACTTCAAGATCTTGGCACATAAAGAGTTGACACAACCCTATGGTCTTAAAGAGGTCGCTCATCAACTCCAGATCATCTTAAAAACTGAAAAACCAAAAACATGCGAAGTGATGGGCATCATCAATGCAAATGATGACAGTTTCTTTGTAGGAAGTCGCTTCAAGGCAGAAGACGCTTTAGCGAAGATAGAAACGATGATAGAAGAGGGTGCAAGCATCATCGATATTGGTGGAGTCTCTTCACGACCGGGCGCACAAGAGGTGAGTGTCGAAGAAGAGCTCAAGCGTATTAAACCGATCGTTGATCTTTTAGAAGGATCAGCCTTATTAGAAAAAGCACGTTTTAGCATCGACACCTATCAACCAGAGGTCGCACGCTATGCACTTGAGCGTGGTTTTCATATCGTAAATGACATCCGGGGTTTAGAGAGTGATGCCTTATGTGAAGTGGTGGCGGAGTTTGATGCTACGGTTATCATCATGCATATGCAAGGTCGTCCAGAAAGTATGCAAGAGAATCCAGAGTATGTGGACATCATGGATGATATCTATACCTTCTTTCAAGAGCGCATTGCCAAGGCACATAGCTATGGGATAAAAAAGATTATCTTAGATGTGGGCATAGGCTTTGGTAAAAGCTTAGAAGATAACCTTTTATTGGTTAATCACTTAGAACATTTTTTAAGACTACGAAAGCAGATCTTGATCGGCGCGAGTCGAAAGTCTATGATCGATAAGATCGACGCTTCTGCTGTAAGTGAGCGTCTTGGTGGTACCTTAGCGATCCATCTTCAAGCAGCTAAAAATGGTGCAGCCATTATACGCGTTCATGATGTGCAAGAGCATGTTCAAGCACTCAAAGTACAGAGAGCCCTACAGATATAAGTGAAGTTCATTAAGAACTATTTGATGTAAGCTTTTATGATCTCTTGCTTTTCTCTTGGACGATCACCTGCACTACGTCCTGAAGTAGGTACGTTGTTTAACTTAGCGATCACCTCTTTACCTTTAACCACATAACCAAAGATCGTATGACGACCATTTAACCATGGTGTGGGTGCGGTCGTGATGAAAAACTGACTGCCATTAGTTCCGGGTCCAGCATTGGCCATGGCTAAAATACCACTACGGTTGAAGGTGACATTTTTAGCGAACTCATCTTTAAATGGCTTCTTCCAGATAGACTCACCACCTCGACCTGTTCCGGTAGGATCTCCACCTTGAATCATAAAGTCTTTAATAATACGGTGAAAGATTAGTCCATTGTAGTACCCCTCTTTAACGTGAGTTGTAAAGTTTTCAACCGCTAAAGGTGCATAATCAGGACGCAGCTCGATCTCAATATTTCCTTGTGTTGTCTCTAAGACAACAATAGGATGAACGACTTTGGGTGTTGCTCCACTGGTAAGTGTGTCATGTAGGTCTGCAAAGGCGAGAGTGCTTAGGGTGACTAGTAAGAGAAGTAAGTGTTTCATCATGGACTCCATATCTGTGTTCAAGGTAGAATTATTATAGCAAAGCTATACTGCTTTTTAAAAACAAAAGTATATGAGTAGAAGTAAATAGCGATGAAAAATCAACAAAGACACTTTTAGCAACAGCTTTGCTCTGTCATATGAAAGTTATAAATGTATAAATATAGTTTGGAAAAGGGGAAAAGAGGTGTCACGCATTAATGCGTGACGAAGGGTGACTATTTGCCAGCAGCAACACGGTCTTTAAGAGACTTGCCTGCTTTGAACTTAGGAACCATTTTGTCCTGAGTTGTATAAGTCTTATCAGTACCAGGTACTTTACCACTTTTACCTTTTTGAAGAGTAGCAGCAAATGAACCGAAACCTACTAGAGAGATATCTTCTTTACCAGTTAGTGCTTCTGTTACAGCTTCTGTAAATGCTTTGATAGCAGTTTCTGCTTCAACTTTAGTCTTGTAATCACCGTTTTTTTGAACTAGTTCAACGAATTGTGCTTTATTCATGCGAAAGGCCCTTTGTTTTAAAGATGTTTGACATCAAATTCACCCCTATAAATAGGGCTACAATGATTCAACTAAGATTACTTTATACTTTCTGAGCTTAAAGTTTTCTTCTTTTTATACTATTTGGGTTAAATATGTTAAAAATAGCTATATTTATGCACAAACCCCGTGCCTTTGGGAATCTAAATGCTTTTATGGGCTTAAGTATGGATAAGAGATATATGGAGAAAAGGGGAGTGAAAAGAGGGGAAACTCTGCTATAGGCTACTTAAGTAGATCGCTATAGTCAAACTTGCCAAGATCGAGGTAAAACTCACCATTATGTTGAAGAATACGGATATCACTGCCATAAGCTCCGGCAAAACGACGTTTGACACGACGGCGCTCTGCTCCCTCTAAGCCAATGTTTTTTAGGTATCTTCGAAGCGAGATCTTGTGTGGGTTATTATCGTTCTGAGGTGTGCTCTCTTCAGCCGTGATGCTTTCATCTACCTCGGCACTGCTAATATCTTCTACTGGAGCAGTTTTTGGTTGTTCGAGTTGCATTTTGGTGTTGATGAGCTCAAGTACCGTTTTTAGCTGTTCGTCTTTACTCTGGTAGAGATGTTCGATGCGGCTGCGCTCTTCACGCAACATCTCCTCTTTGTCATTAATAAGACGATCAACCTTACCTTCAAGTGCATTGATCTTCTCTTTAAGCTCTTGGTTCTCTTTTTGATAGAGTGCGATGATGGTCGCTACCGAACTTTTTGGCTTAGTCTCTGGTTCACTACTCACAATGATATAGACAAAACCATTCTCAATCGTATAGTTTAACTCGCGATTACGGAGTTTAGAATGCACCGTAGCCATCGGTACATCAAACTGTTTTGCATACTCATCAATACTTAGCTGCATCATCTACCTTTTGCCTCTTCACTTTAATGGCTTAATTTTAGCACAATTGCGTTTGGGTGTTACTTTATACTCGCAGTAAAGTGACAATGTAACCATACGGTTGCTATAGCATGCTAAAATCTCGACACAAGGAATGTAATATGAAAAAAAGAACAAAGATCTTAGCGACGATCGGACCCGCTTCAGATACACTCGAACAGTTAGAGAGTTTGATCCGTGCTGGGGTCAATGTTTTTCGTATGAACTTCTCCCATGGAACCCATGCTTATCACACCAGTGTATTAACACTCATCCGTCAAGCGATGCACAATACGGGTTTGGTTGTGGGTGTACTTCAAGACATTAGTGGACCAAAGGTGCGTGTTGGCAAGTTAGAAAACCACTTTTTTCTTCGAAACGGTGATACTTTAGAATTTGTGCATGATACGATCATCGGTAAGCAAGTCAAACAGGGACACTATAGAGTTAGTATTAACCAAAATGACATCTTAACCAAGATGCAAGTAGGTGAGTTTATCTATCTATGCGATGGAAACATTCGTGCGAAGGTTGAGACTGTAGATAAGAGTGTTGTTTGTGTGGTAGAGAACAGTGGTAAACTCTCTTCTAACAAAGGGGTGAACTTTCCAAACACCCACATCGATATAGATGTCTTAACTCCGAAAGATCGAGAAGATATACTCTGGGGTATTGAAAATGAGGTAGATTTTATGGCGATCTCCTTTGTCCAAAATGCACAAGACATCTTAAACGCGCGAGAGATCATTGAAAAGCACAGTGGTCATCAACAGCTCTTTGCCAAGATTGAGAAGTTTGATGCGGTTGAAAACATTGATGAGATTTTAGCGGTGAGTGATGGCATCATGGTGGCACGTGGGGATCTTGGTATTGAGGTGCCTTACTATGAGGTACCAGCTATTCAAAAGAGCATCATTAAAAAGGCAAATGCTGTCAGTAAGCCAGTCATCACTGCCACGCAGATGCTACTCTCCATGACCGAAAGCGAGACAGCGACACGCGCAGAGATCTCAGACGTAGCCAATGCTGTCTTAGATGGAACAGATGTGGTTATGCTCTCTGAGGAGAGTGCGATAGGGCATAACCCTGTCTTAGCTGTAGAGACGATGTTTAACACCATCCGTGAAACGGAGAAGATGTACGATTATGACAAGTTCTCTAACTTCAGCATGAACGATGAGATGGATGTCATCCATGAATCAGCCGTCATGTTAGCAGACAACCTCAATGCAACAGCACTTCTCTCTCTGACGACCTCAGGACAATCCGCTAAAAAGCTAGCACGCTATCGTCCTAGACAAGCCATCTAAGCCATCATTCATGATGAACGTGTCGCTCGTTCATTGACAATCGTGTGGCGTGTCATCCCTGCCTTTTTGGTAGAGAAAAGCTCACTTGATGCGATGAT
>JAJRVE010000133.1 GCA_024277445.1 Campylobacterales bacterium | reverse complement strand
CTTAAACATCACATCTTCTTTTGCTTCATGCCAATCATTCCAAACAACAGAACGACTGAAGCAGTACACTAAGATATTAATACTTGAACTATCAAAAGCATCCAAATAGACCATAATCTGGCGTTTAATCCCTTTAAGATCCTCTTTAGAGACCAATTTCATCTGACGATCAGTACTTGTATACTTGGTCTTTTCACCCATAAGTAGTGGGTGTCTTTGTAACATTGAACGCATCTCTTCTATCGCCTTTTTTATATCATCCATGTCCGACTCATAGGTGACACCAATGCTCATCTTAATCCGACGTCCCATCTTACGACGACTCCAGTTTTTAATGCCATTATCTGCCAGTTTAAAGTTAGGGATAGCGATGAGTGCATTGTCAAAGGTACGAATAGTCGTCGCACGCAGACCGATCTCAACCACATGACCTTCCATCTTATCTACCGCGATCCAATCCCCTTGCTCAAACATATCACTCATCAAAATAGACAATGAACCAAAAAAGTTTGCAATGGTGTCTTTAGCTGCAAACGCCACAGCAACACCACCAATACCAAGACCGGAGAGTAAGGCAGTAATACTCACGCCCAATATCTTTAAAATGAAGATCAAAGCAATCGTAGCAACCGAAACATTCATCATCTTAAGGCCTAAGTTCACTACTTCATTACGAACATGTTTGTTAAGACTCATCTGCTCCATTTTTACAACAGCAATAGCATTATATACTCTATAAACAAAGAAGGTGATAGCAAAAACATATAAGATTTCAAAGAAAGTTAGGGTTCCATCAACATGACTAAAGCTACTAAAAACCATATAGATTAATTCACTAAGAGTGATGAGAAGCAGTAATCTAAATGGTTGCGACGTTTGTTGAAGTAAAAACTCTGCGTTATCATCAGAACCACCAAACCATCGAAAAAGACGACGGAATATAAAAGAGATGAGATAATAAAAAACAAACCCAATAAGTAAGATAGTAGTAATATAGACGACTTTACTGGTACTCAAGCCAAATGTACGGAGTATAGGGGTTAACTCTTTTGCCAAAGAGCTACTCTCAATATGCATTGCAAAAGACAAAATACCATAGCTCGAAAGAGCGATCGTTTTATAGATAATCTGTTCGTCATCGATCAAGATAACACTTAAGTTATTATGGATATCTTGTAAGGCAATGTACTCTCTTAAGTTATCTAAAATAGCTTGAGAGAGTGGGTCAAGTTTACCATCGCGTTTGACAAAATTGTATGATGACAAGTTAATACTTGGTTCATTTTTATGGCGTTCAACAATGATTTTCTGAATTTTTTGTGCAAAATCATCATAATCTTCAAAGTCTGCATTGACAACTTTAAAGAGTGTTGATCTTATGTTCTCTTTTAGCTCATATGAGGCCAATTTTAAGACATCACGCTTTACAGCATAATTATTACCATGGTTTTTGTTGTTTTGCATTCGTCGTTTAAGCTTGAAGATTTGCGTACGAAAAGGTGAGTTTTCATGAATCTTCTTACCTTTAACCAGTGTTGTAAACTCTACGAAAAAAGGAATAAAGGTTCCTTCGCGAGCTTTCATAGCATCTTGTGCTCCAGTAATGTTATTTTCATCTTTGTTTATTTCGACCTCTTGTGCTACTAACTTATTGACATAGGCATCAACAAAATCAGCGTGTAAGAGTGTTATGCTAAAAAGGAGTGTAAAGAGTATAGATCGCATTATGTTACTTTAGAATTAAGATAGCTATATTGTAGTCAACAAGCAATAAAGGCTAACTTGTAGGCAATCCAAATTTTTGTGTGATAAGTTCACCTTCGTCATTAAAAAAGAGGTAGTACAGATAATCTTTTTTGACACTAAGACCGGCCAAGTAACGCAGCGCTAAGTTGGCCTGAAGCGAGGCAATATGCATCACGATCGGTGCGGCAATCCCTGCTGGTGTCTTTTGAGTGATTTTAAAGACATCTTCGAAAGAGGCTTCATCAAAAAAACAGACCTGACCGTTAAAAGCTTCAACCGAACCGTAGACCCATGGAGTCTTGACTAAACGAGCATAGGTGTTGATAGACGCACGTGTTGGCAAGTTGTCTGTTGCATCAATGATGAGATCGACGTCTATGCCTTTAGCCGCAAAGGTATCAAAATCACAATCGTGAGCAATAGCTTTAACATAAGGGCAACGCTCTTGCATAATACGACAGTTTATCTCCGCCTTGTTTTTACCCTCATCACCCATCTTAAAAGCGATCTGACGGTGAATGTTATGCAGACTCACTTCATCAAAATCGATCATATGGATCTCACCGATTCCCGAAGCACCCAAGGCAAAGGAAAGAGAACTTCCCAAACCACCACTACCAATAATGGCGATTTTCTTATCTTGTAATAGTGTTTGTGTCTCTTCTCCCCAAAGTTGTACTTGGCGGTGGAAATACTTCATCATAATGTAATCCTAAATTTTAGTAAGACAATATAACATCCCTACTCTAAAATACAGAGTAAACCTAGTTATTTACTAAAGAATAAAGGCCATATAAAAAAGTTACCTTTTCAAAGGTATAATACTTTCATTAATAAACAGGAAACTATACATGAGCAAGATTTTAAATTTCGTTGACAATGTCATCATCCCTTATGTCTTTACCAAAAGCGATGAACCTTTACTTTTTAGAGAGCTACTAAAAGCTAACAAGATGTACGATGATGGGCTGAACCTAGAAGGTAAGATCCCTGGAACACGTCTTAAGATCGCAAGAAATATCTATGTTTTTGTACTGATTTGGAACATCATTATCCTACCATTTAGCATCATCTTCCACCAACTCCTCGCCAAAATTGACTGTCACCTTCTCATCATCACCTCAGTTTTAGCAACAGGTCTTTTCTTCGCAACCTACTCTATCTTCAAATCATGGATGATAGACCGCGTCGCCCTAAAAACCATCAAAGAGGCATGGCATAATCACTATCCACACTTTGCCTATGAGAAGCATCATAAACAGGTTTCTCGTCTTTATGGCAAGGCATTGGACAAAGAGCTGCCAAATAAAGAGATCCAGCTTTATATTTTGGATCATATGATAGAGGAAGATTAATCATTATCGTCATTTCGGACTAGATCCGGAAACTAAAACTTCTTTATTTAATTTTAGCTTTTAGACTGATCGTTAGATCCTTGACTACACTCATACTTTTTTGTACCGACAAAAAAAGTAAGCAAAAAAGCTCTCGAAACGGCTTCGAGGTCGACACGCTGTCGACTTCCTTCGCTTCGTTCACTTCACTGCTAAAAACTGAAAACTCCCGTTGGTCAAACAGTTCAGTTTTCTTAACGCAGTTACGTTCTCTTCGCTCTGCTTTGCAGGTGTTTCGAAGAAGAGCCAAGCGGTGACGCATCTTTTAAATTAAAAGCTACTCGCTTTTATCCCTAGTCCAGCTTATTGACAGTTGTCTCTTCTTATGTCGTAGTAGTTATGAAGTGGAAACAGTTTTTACGACAATAGCAATCAGAACTTTCAAAGTGTATAGGCAGGGATGAGAGCGAATAGCTCTCACATTAATCAATGCGTTACCACTTGAAGCTCTCTCTAACATCTGCAGGGCTGAATGAAGCGAATGGAGTTCCGTTAAGAAAACAGTTCTGTTTGAGCGAATAGCGAGTTAACTGTTTTTAGGAACCTAATGAGT
>JAJRVE010000132.1 GCA_024277445.1 Campylobacterales bacterium | reverse complement strand
GCATTAACCCTATTGTAGCGACAGACTCTGCGAGCTCAGAGATAGCAAACCACATCTTTAATGGTTTGGTAAAGTACGACAAAGATGCCAAAGAGATCATCGGAGATTTGGCGGAAAAGTTCTACTTTGAAGACAATGTGACTTTAATCTTTGAGCTGAAAAAAAATGTAAAGTGGCAAGATGGTGCGCCTTTTGGTGCCAAGGATGTTCTCTTCACTTATGAGCTTATCAATGCACCACAGGTAGTTTCACCCTACACCTCCTCGTTTCGTATGGTGAAGTCGGTAGAAGTCATCAATGAATACAAAGTTAAAGTAACCTATAAAGAGCCTTACTTTAAAGCCTTAGAACTCTGGATGAGTGGCATACTCCCCGAGCATCTGCTTAAAGATGAGACCAACATTATGAGTTCAACGTTTAACACGCATCCTGTTGGAACAGGCCCTTATAAACTGAGCAAACTAGAGTTTTCAAAAAACATTGAGTTAAGTGCTAACGCAGACTACTTTGAGCATAAGCCTAAGATCGAGAAGATCATCTACCATGTTATCCCCGATGCGAACACACGTTTTTTGATGTTAAAGACGCAGAAGATCGACATAGGTTCCTTAGAAGCGATGCAGATTGAACGACAGATCGAGCCATCGTTTTTTGAGAACTACAAGGTCATCGAAGATATCGCCCATGCCTATACCTACCTAGGGTTTAACCTGCGCCGTGAGAAGTTTCAAGATCCACGCGTAAGAGAGGCCCTCTCTCTTGCTATTGACCGTCAAGAGTTAGTGGACATTTTGTTTATGGGGCATGGTCAAGTGTGTAGTGGCCCTTTTTTACCAGGCGGACCTTCGTTTAACGCTAAGGTAAAAGCGCCAAGTCAAAACATAAAACGGGCTAAAATGCTACTCAAAGAGGCAGGCTATGATGAAGAGCATCCTTTTAGTTTTGAGATAGCAACATCTAACTCTAGTTCTATCCGTCCATACGCCGCGCAGATCCTCCAGCACCAGTTGGCGAAGGTTGGGGTTGAGGTGAAACTACGGGTAATGGAGTGGCAAGCCTTTTTAAACATGGTGGTTTTCCCACGAGAGTTTGACACGGTGTTGTTAGGTTGGTCACTCTCCTTAACACCAGACCCTTACTTACTATGGCACAGTGACAGTGACAGACCAGGAGCATTTAACTTCATTGGTTATCACAACAAAGCGGTGGATACTATGATAGAGAAGATGCAAGGTACCATCGAACGTGACGCGTTAGCTAAGGTACAACAGCAGATCTTTAAAGCGGTCGTCGAAGACAACCCCTACCTCTTTTTGTTTATCCCTAATGCCATCCAAGTGGTCAACAAAAAGATAGAACCCATAGAACCAACACTCAACGGCATTTGGCACAATTACATCGAGTGGACAATAAAGGACTAACGTGACAATACTTTTTGATTTAGATGGAACACTGATCGATTCGACTGAAGCGATCTTGGAGAGTTTTCACAACTCTTTTGACGTACATAAGCATACACATCCCGAGGATGAAGCCATTAAGGCTTTGATAGGACATCCTTTAGATGTGATGTACCGTGAACTTGGTGTTGAAGAAGAGGTAGTGTGGGATTTTGTAACAACCTATAAAGAGCACTATCGTGTTATCTCTACACAAAAGACGGTGCTCCTTCCACAGGCGAGAGAAGCGGTTGAGTTGGCAGCAACGTTCGCGCGTTTGGGCATTGTGACCACAAAGACAGGGAAGTACTCGCGTGTGTTAATGGAACACTTCGGTTTGATGGACTATTTTGAAGTACTTATAGGACGTGAAGATGTTGAACACCCTAAGCCTCATGCAGAACCCATAGAGAAGGCCATAGCCAAAATGGGCGTTTCCAAAGAGCAGTGTTGGATCATCGGTGATACCCGTTTAGACCTAGGATCAGCTAAAAATGCAGGGATAGAGAGTGTTGGCGTACTGAGTGGGTATGATAATGCTGAACAATTAAAAACATTAACTGATATTATAGATAACAATGCTTTGCAAGCGGTGAAACGGCTTGCTATGGTGGTAGAAACGTCACGTTAAAACCACCCTTTTTTCAATCCTAAAAGAGTGAAGCTACCTTTAAGAGCAACTTGCTTAAAATACATCATATTCAGATTTCTGTTGATTCAGAAGGTTAACTAAGGAGACTTTATGCTCGAAATTAGATGGCATAGCCGTGCCGGTCAAGGTGCAGTTACAGGTGCTAAAGGTTTAGCAGACGTAATTTCAACGACTGGTAAAGATGTACAGGCGTTCGCGTTTTATGGTTCTGCAAAGCGTGGAGCTGCAATGACAGCGTATAACCGTGTTGATGATGAGCCTATCATGAATCACGAAAAGTACATGGAGCCAGACTTTGTTTTTGTTATTGACCCTGCGCTTGTTTACACAACAGACGTAACGATTAATGCAAAAGAGAACACTGTTTTCATCATTACAACACACATGAACACTGAAGAGCTTATCGCTTCACAGCCAAAGCTTGAAGGTAAAACAGTTTACACACTTGACTGTATTAAAATCGCACAAGAGACTATTGGTCGTGCTATTCCTAATACACCGATGTTGGGTGCATTTATGAAGATCTCTGAGATGTATGACATAGAGTTTTTTAAAGAGAACATGAAACGTGTTCTTGGCAAACTACCACAAAAGATCATTGATGCGAACATGCTTGCTATTCAGCGTGCATACGACGAAGTTAAATAAGGAGCTATAGATGCAAAATAACGGATGGGATGAATTCGAAATCGGAGCTATGCTTCGTTCATTTGATGGTGTAGCTAAAGATATTCCTCTAAAGCAACCAGAAGATCGTAACTACTCAAGTAGTAACTCATTTACAGCAAGTGTTGCTGACTGGCGTATTGAAAAGCCTTTGTTTAACAAAGACTACTGTATTGATTGTCAGTTTTGCTGGATCTATTGTCCAGACATGTCAATTATCGCACGTGACAAGAAGATGGTCGGTGTAGATATGGATCACTGTAAAGGGTGTGGAATTTGTGTTGAGGTTTGTCCTACAAACCCTAAATCACTTCTAATGTTCCCAGAACAAGCAGACGAAGAGGCAGAACTAGCAGGTTGGCCTGAGAAAGATAAAGAGGAAAAATAATGGCATTTGATAAAATGGAATTACGTGATATCGAAGTATGGGACGGTAACTTTGCCGCTGCTCAAGCACTTCGTCAAGCACAGGTAGATGTTGTTGCTGCGTACCCGATTACGCCATCAACACCTATTGTTGAAGGTTATGCAAAATTTTTGGCTGATGGCTATGTAGAAGGCGAATTCGTAATGGTTGAGTCTGAGCATGCTGCTATGTCAGGATGTATCGGTGCAGCTGCAGCCGGTGGTCGTGTTGCAACAGCAACATCATCACAAGGTTTCGCACTTATGGTTGAGACACTTTACCAGGCATCTGGTATGCGTCTTCCTATCGTTCTTAACGTTGTAAACCGTGCACTTGCTGCACCACTTAACGTTAATGGTGATCACTCAGACATGTACCTAGGTCGTGACTCTGGTTGGATTCAGTTTGACTCTTACTCTCCACAAGAAGCGTATGACCTAAACTTCATCGCTTTCAAAGTAAGTGAAGACCATGATGTGCGTTTACCAGCAATGGTTCACCAAGATGGTTTCATGACGTCTCACACTGCACAGGGTGTTAAGACTATGGACGACGACACAGCATACAACTTCATTGGTGATTATAAGCCTATGAACGACATGCTTGACTTCGATCATCCTGTAACATACGGTGTTCAGACTGAAGAAGACTGGCACTTTGAGCACAAAGCACGTCAACATAATGACTTGATGACTAAGGTTTTCCCTAAGATTCAAACAGCATTTGATGACTTTGAAAAGCTTACTGGTCGTAAGTACAACATCGTTGAGTCATACGACATGGACGATGCTGATGTTACTGTACTTTGTATGGGTACATCGGTTGAGACAGCACGTGAAGTAGCTAAAGAGATGCGTGCTAAGGGCATTAAGGCTGGTGTTGTTGGTATCCGTGTTTTCCGTCCGTTCCCGTTCGAGCAGATTAAAGAAGCACTTAAGGGTGTTAAAGCAATCGCAGTTCTTGACCGTTCAGCTCCAGGTGGTACACCAGGGGCAATGTTCAACGAGATCGCTGGTGCACTTTATAACACTGACGATAGAGCACTTCTTTCGGGTTATATTTATGGTTTAGGTGGTCGTGACTTGACTAAGGCACACCTTGTTGACCTTTACACAGAGCTACAAGCTAATGTTGATGCTGGAAAAGTAACAACACCACTACAGCAGTTTATCGGCGTTCGCGGTCCGAAACTGGCATTTTTATAAGGAGATCAATTATGAGTGAAATCAAAAAGATCAAAAACCTAAAAGACTTTTCAACGTCTGCAGACCGTTTTGAAGGTGCAAACCTTCTTTGTCCAGGTTGTGCACACTCTATTATCGTACGTGAAGTACTAAACGCGACTAACGATGACCTGATCCTTTCAGCATCAACAGGTTGTCTTGAAGTATGTACAGCAGTTTACCCATACACTTCATGGGATGCATCTTGGATCCACATTGGTTTTGAGAATGGTTCTACTGCCGTTGCCGGTGCAGAAGCAATGCACAAAGCACTTGGAAACAAAGGTCGCCTAAAGCAGCCAGATCGTAATCCTAAGTTCATCTCATTTGCAGGTGACGGTGCTTCTTACGACATCGGTTTCCAGTGGATTTCAGGTTGTTTCGAGCGTGGTCATAACATGATGCACGTTGTTCTTGACAACGAAGTTTACGCTAACACGGGTGGTCAGCGTTCATCTTCAACACCTATCGGTTCATCGGCTACTACATCTCCTGCTGGACGTGTAAGTTATGGTGAGAAGAAAAACAAAAAAGATATGATGGCGATTATGGCTGCACACGGTTCTCCGTATGTTGCTCAGGTTTCTCCTAACAAATGGAAAAACATGGTTAAAGCTATTCAGCACGGTATGGAGGTTGAAGGGCCTGTATTTATCAATGCAGTATCTGCGTGTACTACTGAGTGGAAGTTCGCTCCAGAAGACACAATGGCACTTCAAGACCTTGCAACTGACTCTCTAGTCTTCCCACTATATGAGATCATTGATGGTACTGAACTAAACATCACTTATCGTCCTAAAAACGTTGTTCCTGTTGAAGAGTACTTAGCAGCACAAGGACGTTTCAAGCACCTCTTTAAAGATGAGTACAAGTATCTCATTAAAGAGTGGCAAGAGCGTGTAGATGCTAAATGGGATTATCTACAAAAACGCGAAGAAGCACGCGTTTAAAAGATTTTAGCTTCGGTGCATCTTGCACTGAAGTTCACCACTCGACGCACACTAGTGCGTTTTCGGGATCACTTCAGCACAACCTACACCAAATCTAAAACTTTTAATGACGGGGAAATTTTCTTGGGCTTGAAACTGTTCGACGAGCTTCGCCGTCGTTGTGATTGCTAACTCTCAAGCAGTTCAAACTCTCCGTCATCCCTGCGAAGGCAGGGATCCACGAGTTTCAACCTTCCAGCACTTTAAGACATAGCTCAGATAAACTACGTCACCGTTATTTACCATTTACCATTTACCATTTACCATTTACCATTTACCATTTACCATTTACCATTTACTGCCTCTTCGCTCTAAAATGCACTTCAAAACTCTTTTTGCTATCTGCTTTGACGGTTACATTAAATGCTAGTGTATTGCCATCTTTATATTGGTGGCTCTGGCTGGTTGTTACACTGGTTTTTGCATTGTCGTGTTTAACAAAGGGTACTAAGAGTTCGATGGTCTTACTCTCTTTTGAGCGATTGGTGACTTCGTAAGTGACTTTAGTGTCATTGAAATAGCGATCACTATTATTAGATTTTAGTTTACTCTTGACGATAAGGTCAAAGTTTTTACCAAGTGTTACGTTGATCTTTTCATGTTTAGGGGTGTGGTTGATGGAGCTTTCACCTAAGAGTAATGTTGTCTCACCCTCTTTTGAGTAAGTTCGTATGGTACCCATAGGAAGTGGCTTCTCTAAGGATTTGATAACTAGGTATTGTGTTACTGGGTACTTCTGTTCGCTTTGGATGTAAAAAGGATTTGAAGTATGAACTTTATATTTACGGGTGATTGGGATGTTTTTTAGGTCTAGAAACTTTATCTGACTCTTTTCATTGTTGGCTAGGTTGACTTTGAAGGGTATTTGGTAGAGGTGGTAACCCTCGTGAGAGAGTTCTTGTACTGTTTGGATACTATCTAAAGCCATGGAAGCTTTTGCCATATAGCGTCTGTTAACGGGTCTACTCGCACGATTGATATCACCTGCGAGTACTGTTAACTTTGTCTCTTTAAATGTTTTACCACTTCGGTTGTTAATCGTTATCCAACCATTAAGGTCAGCGCTATTTTTGTGGAGGTTAAGCACATAATTACTTTGCCATGAGATGTTATTGATGAGATAATCCATACTCATCGTTGACTTACTAGCCTTAGGCGCATCTATGTTCCATACAAGTGATGGTTTGGTGATCAGCTCTTTTGGTATCTCAGAGAAGATCAGTGCAGAGGTTGGAACAGTGTAAATCTCACTGTTGCTAGTTTTTATAACGGCTTGTGAGGATGCCGAGAGCAAGGTTCCCTCTTTGTACATTAGGTCACGACCTGTTTTGATGTAAAATTTAACATGTTTACCTAAATGTGCCTGTGCTAGTTTCTGAGCATTGATCTGATCAAACCGGTATTGTTGCGAATAGAGTGTTACCCCTTTTGGCAAGGTAATATTAACGCTGTCCGCTACAACACTACTCGCAACATCATTATAGATAAGGGCTTGCTTCCCTTTGTCGAGTTGCATTGATCGACGTTCATGTACTAAGCCTAAGTTACCATTGTAGACTACGAGCGAAGGGTTCATAGGTTTTGAAGCGATCGTTCCAGCAGTTAGAAATGTTGATGTTATGAGAGAGATGAAGATAAGAGGAGTGTAATGCATGCCAAGCCTTTTTAGAGAAACTTTAAAAAGTATAGCCTAGCAGGGTTAATGTTTAGTTTAGTAAGAGTAACCTATCGCCAACATGGTTTTATAGTCATTTTGCTCTGGTTCTACACCATTACCAAAAGCAACGGGATGATTGGTACGATCCATAAACACGGAGAAGTCAACGGTAAAGTCATTGATGATCTCTGTCTCTAATGCCACTTCCGCATGATGAATATCTCCGCCGCCCTCTCTGTCTATGATGTAGAGCGTATAGTTGATAATGAAGTCGATGTCGCTTGTTATTTCGGTGTCAAAACGGCTATCTAGGAAAAAGAGTGGTGACTCAGTGTAGGCATTTGACTGAGGGTCTGAGGCGTTATAATCAGCATAGTAAGTACGCTGATAGCCAGGACCCATCGTGACAGACCAATTTGTTTTTGGTGTGTAAATGATGTCATAACCAATACCAACAGCAGGGGTATAACGAGCAGAGATGTTTTGAAAAGGATCGCGCAAAAACTCAAATGAGGCTAAACGCCAGTAAAAGTGTGAGGTTTGGTAGAGGTCAAAACTGGTAGAAAAACGGTTAGAGTCAGCGGTCTTGACTGTTTCATTGGTATCTTGATCTTCAACATTGGTATAGGTCGCAAGATAATTAGCCTTAAACCGCGTTAAGGCAGTACGACGTTGTGCACTGGCTTTGGCAGTCACTGTCACTTGGTTAGTGTTACCCGAGAGTGTGTCAACACCAAGAAAGACACTCGCAGACCAGTAGTTACTCTCTGTCGGTTCTCCACCTGCAACAGAAGCGATGTCAGTGGGTATTAATGCTTTCGTACTGCCATCGGCCATGGTCACACTAAAAGCACCATCTTTGAAGTTGATCTTCCCAATAACTTCATTCTCAATGTCAATGTTTTCTGTCATGTTGTTGTCATCATGTTTATGAAGACGTGTTGAAAGAGCAGTGAGTGAAGGCATCGCACGGTTAAGGCTGATGACGGAGTTGCCTTTGGTGATGATCTGTTTGACATCATCAAGATCAAAGGTGACAAGGTCAAACTCATCACTGTCAAACTCAACATCACCAGAGTAAAGTCCTTTAAACTCACCCTTAAGCCACTCGCCTGACTGAAGTTCCATCCAGTCAAACTCTTTGGCAGGTGGGGTGGCATTTTCCAAATATTCTGCTGCTATGGCAGAGTGGGTGAATAATAGTGTCAGCATGAGTAGAAATTGTTGTAATCTTTGTTTCATTTTAGTACTCCTTATTATCGAGAAATTTTAGCTAAATAATTTCAAAACTTCTAAAATATCACAAGGCTTTGTTACAATACTTTTAATATATATAAGGATACTCATGCCTCAACACTATTTTTTAACGATAGATGCCGGAACCGGAAGTGGACGTGCGGTTATTTTTGATACCCACGGTAAGCAGGTCAGTATTGGTCAGCAGGAGTGGACACACCTGAGTGAAGAGGGTGTAGCTAACTCCATGGGCTTTGACTACACCAAAAACTGGAAGATACTCCAAGAGTGTATTAAGACGGCTATCTTTAAAGCAGGCATCAAAGCCTCTGCCATTAAAGCGGTCACGGCGACGAGTATGCGTGAGGGGATTGTGCTTTATGATAAAGAGGGTAATGAACTCTTCGGTGTGGCCAACGTAGATGCCAGAGCAGACCAACAGGTCTCTGAGCTTAAGCGTCTCTACCCTCAAAGTGAGGCAGAATTTTACAAAGAGAGCGGTCAGACCTATGCCTTGGGTGCTCTGCCTAGACTACTCTGGCTTAAAGAGAACCGTCCCCATCTTTATGAGAAGACAGCAGCTATGAACATGATTAGTGACTGGGCTTTGACTAAACTCTCGGGTGTGATTGCCAGTGAACCTTCAAACGCAGGTACGTCGGGTATCTTCTCACTTGAAAAACGTCAATGGCTCCCTGAAATGGCAAAAAAAGTGGGGCTAAAAGATGATATCTTTCCACCTGTTTATGAGAGTGGCACCATCATCGGTGAAGTGACACAAAAAGCGGCAGATGAAACAGGCTTGGCCAAGGGTACACCGGTGGTAATGGGTGGTGGTGATGTTCAACTTGGCTCGGCTGGTCTAGGCGTGGTTGAAGCAGGTGAAGTTGCCATACTTGGTGGTACTTTCTGGCAGCAGTTGGTTAACATGCCAACGGCTAAGACGGATCCAAACATGGATATTCGTGTCAATCCACATGTCATCCCCGGTATCTCACAAGCAGAAGGAATTACCTTCTTTTCTGGCTTGGTGATGCGTTGGTTTAGAGATGCACTCTGTCAAAGTGAAGTAGCAGAAGCCATGCGTAGAGGCATAGACCCTTATACCTATTTGGAACAGCTCGCATCAAAGGTACCCGTGGGTGCTAATGGTATTTTACCAATCTTTTCAGATGCTATGCACTATGGCAAGTGGTATCACGCCGCACCATCATTTTTAAATCTTTCTCTTGATCCACTGATCTCCTCAAAAGGGGCAATGTTTCGTTCGTTAGAAGAAAATGCGGCTATTGTTTCAATGTTGAATTTAGAGTCTATTTTTACGTTTACCGGAGTACAAAGTAATAGCATAACCTTCGCTGGTGGAGCAAGTAAAGGGGCGTTGTGGTCACAGATCTTGGCGGACGTTACAGGTAAAGAGGTGCGCATACCAAGCGTTAATGAGGCGACCTCATTAGGGGGAGCTTTTGCTTGTGGTGTAGCGACAGGAGAGTATAGCTCCATTGCTGAAGTGGCAAAAAGTTTAGTGAAGTGGGATAAACATTATATCCCTGAGAGTGCTAATTATGTGAAGTACCAAGAGGTGTCTGAGAAGTGGAAAGAAGCTTATGCTGCACAGTTACGTCTGGTAGATGAAGGTATAACAACTTCAATGTGGCAAGCACCGGGACTTTAGTATTAAAAAACTGCTGTTATAATTTCAAAAATAAAACGAAAAGAGTATACAGATGACAATTACAAAACGTGTGACATTTATTGCAAAGCCTGATGGTATTGAGAAGATGAAAGAGTTGTTGAGTGCGATGGTCGTGCCTTCTAAAGCCGAAGATGGCTGTCTTTTTTATGAGATCGTGCAGTACAAGGAGAAACCTGAGAAGTTTATGGCGGTAGAGACTTGGCGAGATGAAGCGGCCTTAGATGGTCATAAAGCTTCGGCACATTATGCGACGTATAAGAGTAGTTTTGAGCCGTATTGTCTTGAAAAATATACGGACGAGTTGGAAGTTTTAGGCTAGGTAACTGTAGGTAGTACATACTATTTTATGCCTCTTTTCAAAGCGTGCATAAAGCACTTTTACCTCGCTCTAACCAAATTTACAGTATTATCCAAAAAATTATAATTTAGAGGTCATCGCTATGAAAGTCACTCTCGCACACGTACCCCGTATTGCAAACAGAATCGCTATTGAACTTAACAAAAGTGGCTTAGTCACGATGACTAAAGGGCTTGAGCCTATTGCACATGAAGCTGAAAAGATCTTTGAAGCAAGCGTTAAACAAGAGCATGAACTTGAAGAGCGTGTTAATGATATGCTTGATGAGAATGAAGATGATATCGAAGAGCAGTTGGCAGATGAGCGTCAACTTTTCTATATGATCAAAAAGAAACTAGCACCTGAGTTTGGTGTGATTCTTTCATATGAAGATCGTTACTCTGACATCGCACACAAAGTTCTTGATGAACTTTATGAAGAAGATCTCATCCACTTTGATGTGACAGAAAACCGTATTAAAAACATCATCTACAACGCGATTACAGGTTATATCGCAAGTAATGATGAGATTGATGACGCAGTTATGGACAAGATCCGTTCATACAAGCGTCGTATCATCCCTGGTACAGAAGAGTTTGACATCATCCATGAAAAACTTTACAACGAAGAGCTACAAAAGAGAGGACTCGCTTAATGAACACTGTTTATATCTATCTTGAAAATGGTACTTTTTTAGAAGCATCATCGTTTGGTGCTGAGCGTACAATGGTCGGTGAGATCGTTTTTAACACCTCTATGAGTGGCTACCAAGAGATTATGTCTGATCCATCATATGCTGGTCAGTTTGTGACATTTACAGCGCCAGAGATTGGTAACGTAGGTGTAAACGCTGAAGACATGGAGTCACTTAAAGCCCATGCTAAAGGGATGATCGTACGTCAATACCAAGATCGTTACTCTAGCTTCCGTGCAGAGGGTTCACTCTCTGACTTTTTAAAAGAGCACGATGTGATGGGTATTTGTGACATTGACACACGTTTCTTGACGAAGATGCTTCGCGCTGAAGGTGCCATGATGATGGTCGCTTCAACAGAGATCAGTGACAAAGACGAACTTAAAAAAGTGCTTGAAAATACACCTCGTATTGAAGAGATCAACTACATCAAAGAGGTGAGTACTAAAGAGAGCTACAAGCACGCAACAGGTACCTATGATGCGGTTAACTTTAAGTACAACGATGCACCTGCACCACAAGCTAAGATCGCTACGATCGACTTCGGTGTTAAGCGTAACATCTTAAACGAGTTGACACAAGCGGGGATTGAAGTAGAGGTTCTGCCAAATGATTTTGATGCAGATGCGCTTATCTCACGTGTTAAAGCGAAAGAGATCGATGGTGTCTTTTTGTCAAACGGCCCAGGAGATCCTCTGATCTTAAAAGAAGAGCAGGCGCAGGTCAAAAAGCTTATCGCAGCTAAAGTACCGATGTTTGGTATCTGTCTTGGTCACCAACTTCTCTCTATTTCACATGGTCATGACACCTATAAACTAAAGTTTGGTCACCACGGTGGAAATCATCCTGTTAAAAATGTTAAGACAGGTATGGTCGAGATCACTGCGCAAAACCATAACTACAATGTACCTGATAGCGTTACAAACATCGCAGAAGTGACACATACGAACCTTTTTGACAACACGATCGAAGGGCTTCGTTACAATGATGCACCGATCTTTAGTGTGCAGCATCACCCAGAGTCGAGTCCAGGACCAAAAGAGAGTCGTTATATCTTCGGTGAATTCTTAGACTTGCTGAAAAAAGCTTAGCTTCCGCGCAAGTTGTGCAAAAAATCTGCCTCTCCACGTACACTAGTACGCTATCGGGCAGATATTTTGCACAACTTGCACAAAATCTAAGCTTTTGGTTGGTTTGGATAAATGTTAGAATATTAGGCAATAGCGTCTCTCTCTTTTTCTCGAAAACTATCTCTCTGACGCGACAGAGAGAAAAAGTTCGGTCCATCACAATGATTATTTAGAGGGAATATCTCAATTAAGAATAAAGCAAGTGGTTAATTAACACTAATGTAACACTTCTTCGTTACACTTTTCACTCAAAGCGTACAACAATTCAGACAGGAAACTCATGAATGGCATAGAATTCACCGCGATTATCACTTTTGCACTCCTTGGTTCAGTTGGCCACTGTATCGGTATGTGTGGCGGTTTTATTGTCACTTACACGACAGCTAAGATCAAACCAGAACAGAACAAGTTCACCCAATCAACCTACCACCTATTTTATAACTTAGGACGTGTAACGACTTACACATTTCTCGGTGCACTATTTGGTTACTTTGGTTCACTCTGGGACATCTCACCTTTAGCGCGCGCTATTATGTTCGCTATTGCTGGGGTGATGATGATCTTGATGGGGCTCTCTTTTGCGGGTAAACTAAAGTTTTTAACCTCTATAGAGTACCCTATAACCCGTCAACCGTGGTTTAAAAGAGTGTTCACCTCGCAACTCACCTCGGCTAAACCAAGTAGCTTTTTCACCTTAGGCGTGCTTAATGGACTATTCCCCTGTGGGCTTGTCTACACGATGTTAGTTACGGCGACCACAACACAGTCGGCACTTTGGGGTGCTGTTGTGATGGCCATCTTTGGTATCTTTACTATTCCAGCACTTTTTAGTTTTGCTTTTACAGTTGGGCTCTTCTCTCAAACACGCTTTCGCTCGTTAATGATCCAGTTTGCAGCGATAACCATCATCATCTTTGGTGGATGGACCTTGATGAAGGCATACATGCAGTTTGACTACTGGAAAAACACGTCGATAGAACAACAAGCAAAAGATGCTGAGCAGATGGGTAAATGTGGCGCAGGCAAGTGTGGCGCGGGTAAGTGTGGCATGGGAAAATGTGGTGCACAAAAAACTAAGACAACTGAGAGTGAAGCACCTATGAAATGCGGTACTGGAAAGTGTGGCACACAGATGACGGAAAAAAGTGTTGAAAAGCCACTTAAGAAAGAGAGCATGAAATGTGGTGCTGGAAAATGTGGTACAGGAAAATGTGGCGCTAATTAAGTTGATTTTACTAACACCATAAATGATAAAATAACGAGTTAAATCATCAGAAAAGCCCGAAATAAGCGAAAGAGCTCTTAAAAAAGTGTTTCTATTTTTCCCACTACTCTTAACTGCCACTTAAATATATTATATAAATCAAGCAACCTCATAAAAGTACCAATCCTTAAGATGTATTAAACGTAACTATAGCTATTATCATATCGTCTAAAAACCCTTTTTTGCGAATTAGGGTTCTTACGCTTTGAATTTATTAGGAGGCTGTAAATGGAAAATCGTCCTTTAGAGTATGATTACACTGTAGCAAAAATGTTTATGCTTACAACTGTACTACTCGGAATTGTCGGTATGCTAGTGGGTGTTATTTTGGCTTGGGAACTTGCGTTCCCTGCTGTTAACACGTTTCTAGGTCAAGGTGCTGCGGAGTACACAAACTTCTCACGTCTTCGTCCACTGCATACGGATGCGGTTATCTTTGGTTTCACCCTTAGTGGTGTTTTTTCTACTTGGTATTATGTTGGTCAACGTGTACTTAAAGTATCAATGGCAGAGTCTAAGTTCTTAATGATCTTAGGTAAAACTCACTTCTGGTTATACCTTGTTGGTGTAGTTGCAGTTGTAGTATCTCTTCTTATGGGTGTTACGACATCTAAAGAGTACGCTGAGTTCGAGTGGCCAATCGATATCGCTATCGTTATCGTTTGGGTACTTTGGGGTGTAAGCATCTTCGGTCTTATCGGAATGCGTCGTGAAAAGTCACTGTACATCTCTGTATGGTACTACATCGCGACTTTCCTTGGTATTGCTATGCTTTATGTATTCAACAACATGGAAATCCCTACGTACTTCGCTTCTGGCGGCATTGGCGCATGGTGGCACTCAGTTTCTGCATATGCAGGTACAAATGATGCACTTGTTCAATGGTGGTATGGTCACAATGCAGTTGCATTTGGATTTACAGTGCCTATCGTTGCGATGATCTACTATTTCCTTCCAAAAGAGTCTGGACAAGCGGTATTCTCATACAAGCTTTCTCTACTCTCTTTCTGGGGTCTAATGTTTGTTTACCTTTGGGCAGGTGGTCACCACCTTCTTTTCTCAACGGTTCCAGACTGGATGCAGACAATGGGTTCTGTTTTCTCGATTGTATTGATTCTTCCTTCATGGGGTTCTGCGATCAACATGCTTCTTACAATGAAGGGTGAGTGGCAGCAGGTAGCAAGTTCACCATTGATTAAGTTCATGGTTCTTGCATCTACGTTCTACATGTTCTCTACACTTGAAGGTCCTATCCAAGCGATCAAATCAGTAAATGCAATTGCGCACTTTACAGACTGGATTGTTGGTCACGTACATGATGGTGTTCTTGGTTGGGTTGCATTTATGATTATGGCTTCTCTTTTCCACATGGCTCCACGTGTATTCAAGCGTGAGATCTACTCTAAGTCACTAATGAACACACAGTTCTGGATTCAAACTCTAGGTGTTGTTCTTTACTTTACTTCTATGTGGATCGCTGGTATTACTCAAGGTATGATGTGGCGTGCTCACGATGAATTTGGTAACTTAGCTTACTCATTCATTGACACGGTTACAGTACTTCACCCTTACTACACGATTCGTGCGGTTGGTGGTACACTTTACCTAATCGGTATGTTCTTGTTCGCATGGAACATGTACAAAACTATGACTGCTGGTCGTCGCGTTGAAGAGAATGAACTTCAAAACGCTTCACCTATGGCAGCGTAAGGAAAGGGGATAATATGTTTCATTGGTTAGAAAAACACCCATTCTTCTTTGCAGTTGGTGTATTTGTTACTATCGCGTTTGCTGGTCTTATTGAGATCGTGCCTAACTTTGCGCAGGCGTCACAGCCTGTTATCGGTACTAAACCTTATACAACGCTAGAGTTGGCTGGTCGTCACGTGTATATCAAGAACTCTTGTAATGCATGTCACTCACAGCTTGTTCGTCCGTTCAAAGCTGAGACAGATCGTTACGGCGATTACTCACTAAGTGGTGAGTACGCGTTTGATCGTCCTTTCCTTTGGGGTTCAAAGCGTACTGGTCCAGATCTTCTACGTGTAGGTAACTACCGTACTACAGACTGGCACGAAAACCACATGAAAGACCCTGCGTCAGTTGTACCAGGTTCTATCATGCCAGCATACACTTGGTTATATACAAACGAAGCTGATATTGACACTGCATATGCAGAGCAAGTAACAGTTAAAAATGTATTCTCAGTACCTTACAACACACCACTTCCTATGAAAGATGGATCAAAAGAGACAGTTGCTCTTGCTGATACATTAGAAGGCGCTCAGGCGTCTGCATTGGAAGAGGCTAAGTTAGTTGTAGCAGACATGAAGTCAAAAGACATTCAAGATGCTGTTGCCGCTGGTAAGATTCCAGAGATCGTTGCGCTTATTGCGTACATGAACAGCTTAAAGTAAGAGGGGCGTCTTAAGTGGATATTGCAACATTTCAAGCCTATGGTTACTTTGGGATTACTGTCTTTATGGTGGTGGCGCTTTATGGCTACATCTACCATCTCTACAGCAAGAAGAAAGATGCCGCAGGTATTGACTACGAATCGTATAGCAATATGGCGCTTAATGATGACATTACCGACGAACCGGTAAACAAGGTCTCTGATAAAGAGACAAAAAAGGTAGGAGAATAATATGAATAAGTTAACCTTAGCGGGTATTATTACTGCCGTCGTTATGTTGGGTGCTACTTGGTTATCAGTAGGTGGCTCAAAGGGCGGTTTAAATGGTGATATCGTTAACATGCTTGCAGTTGCAGGTGCAGTAGCACTTGTAATTATTACAGTTTTTGTAGTAATCAAGTATGTTCGTCAGATGCAAGACGATACAGCATCTGGTAAATTGGCAGATGAGAACTGGGATGGTATTGGCGAGTATAAAAATGAACTTCCAGCTGGTTGGGCATTTATGCTTCTTGGTACAATGATTTGGGCTATGTGGTATATGTTATCAGGTTACCCTGTAAACGCATACTCTCAAATTGGTGAGTACAATGAAGATTCAGCAGCACACGCAGCGAAGTTTGAAGCTAAATACGCAAGTATTGAAGGCGACGAGCTTGTGGAGATGGGTGAGTCTGTATTCTTAGCAGAGTGTAAAGTATGTCACGGTCTTTCGGCTGATGGTATCGATGGTAAAGCAGCAGATCTTAACCACCGTATCTCTAAAGAGAGTGTTATGCACGTTATTATGAACGGTGCAAATAACATGAAAACTGACTTCCCTGGTGGAATGCCAATGGGTCTTAACTACTCATTTGCAGATGAAGCAGAGTTGAACAAACTTGTTGATTACGTTGTTGCTGGTCTTCCAGCAGATGATAAAGAGGGTGCACAGCTTTTTGAAAAAGGTACATGTAACTCTTGTCACGGAGCTAATGGTGAAGGTATGGCTTACGCTGGACCGAAAATCAATAGCTTTGATGTAGCGACTGTTTCTTCAGTACTTAAAGACGGTAAAAAAGGTGCTATCGGTACGATGCCAGCATTTAGCCGTCTTAACGCTAAGCAGATTGAAGCAGTAAGTGCTTATATCGCAAGCTTAAGCAAATAAGGAGCCCATTATGAATGAGAACAGAGGTTTATTCGTTTTAGATGGTATTACAGGAATGCTAATTGCAACAGTGTTGCTCCTTAGTATTTTGGCTGTGTTAACAGTTGCGTCAATTGGGACGCAAAGTGCTAACGCTAATAACTATTATGAGATTAAAGACGCTCAGTCGATCAAAATGATCAGCACTGATAACGTTGCTCATAGAGTTAACGTTAAATAAGGAGTTAAAGATGATTCAGATTATGGACAAAGTTCTAGCTTGGGGTCTTTTCTTTATGGCAATGTATACACTATACGCAGTTGTGACTCCAGGTCACTTATACGTCGGCTAGGGTTTTCTAGTTGCGTAACACACGAGGGCTAGCGGCCCTCATCTTCACACTTCTATTTTCCACTTCACTTTTTGCAGAGTATCTATATCAAGATGATGTTGTTCAAAAAGAGAGCTTCGCTGAAGCGATTAACCCTATAGGTAAAGAGCTGTATGAGAAAACAGGGGTTAGCCTTTATCTTGTGATGCGTAGAGAACTGGAAAACAACCAAAGTATTGCAGAGTACGCTCTTAGTATTGCGCAAAGTATGCCACAACCAGCAGTTGTGGTGGCTTTTTCAGAAGAGCCAAAACAGGTACAGATCATCGCTTCACCAAGCAGCATGTATGATGAGTTTGATCGTGAGATGATCCTTAGTCCTAATGCTTCGTTTATTGGAGCTGTCATCAGTTCGTTGATGTTCGCACAAAGTTTTGATGATGTCAAAGAAGAGATGAGTAATTATGGTGGCGTTGTACTTCCGGTACTTGCTGAACGTGCTAAGGGTAAAGACGTTATCGAAAAGTATGCTGTTGCGATGTTTGGTGGCTACTCAGAGACGGCAGAACAGATCGCTGACACTAGAGGTGTTTCACTAGAGAGTGCAGCAGGTAACATTAACCAGATCGGTGTTGATGTTGTTCGTTACATCTTCTATGGCACAATTTTGTTTGCAATATTTGGCTACTTTAGAGGTCGCCGTCGCGCACGTATTAGAGAAGCGAAAGAGAAAGAGGAACTAAACAATGAGCAGTAGAAAAAAAGGGTGGTACTGGCCCTACGCTATCTTAACATCGATCTTTATTATTATTGGTGCTTCAGCTCTTACGATCTATGTAGCGGTTCAGAATCCGGTAGAGATGAGTGATATGGATATGCAGGATTATCATCATTATGATCGTAATGCCAATGATATCATATCAGCAAAAATCTACTTTGACCGTAAATATGATCTGAGTTATCATAGTCACTCATTCAAACAAGATAATGCTGTTGTTGCTTACAAGTTAGTTGACAAGCAAGGTAATCCTATTAATGATGCGAAGATGAACATCATGGTGACGCGTCCTGGTAACCATGAGACAGATCTTCCTTTTGCTGCACCAAGTAGTGTTAAAAATGGCATCTATACTTTTGAAATTGGAGTACTTCCACTCGAAGGCCGTTGGAATGTTCTCGCTCGTATCGTTGTTGGCGAAGATGAGCGTTACATGAACCTCAAAGTCGACACACGTAATGACGGAGCCTTCGAGTACTAAGATTATGTTAAGAGTAGATCTTGACTAATATATCAATCTATTTTTATTAACTGACTATAATAACTTACTTATTTAAGTGAGGTACTTATGTCAGCTTTAACCACTATTCTTCCCACATCTCGTGCTATTCGCTCTCACATATTACATGAACAAAGCAGTGATGGATTTCTCTCTAAGTATTTGACGATAGGTGAGTTTTTACAACGTGCTATTCGTGTTGAGGGTTACTCAAAAGTAGACGAAGATACACGTACCTTGATGCTATTAGAAGCGGCCGATTTTAAGAACTTTGCTAGCTTAAACATAGAGCGAAACTTCTTTACCTTCACGCAAAACGCTTCATACCTGTTTCGTTTTTTTGAAGAACTCAGCGGGGAGTTAGTGGCCATAGAGAAGCTAGAGTTTGCTGACACTTATGGAGATTACGAAGAACACATAGCGATATTACAAGAGTTATATGTTCGCTATAAAACCATTTGTGAAGAGAAAAAAGTACTCGAGAGTATCTTTATGCCCGAGCAGTACCAACTCAATAGAGGCTATCTTAGATCCTTAGAGCACATAGAACTTTATGCCCTTGGTTATCTTACCAATTATGAGATGGAGTTACTGCTAGAGATCGCTAAGGTCGTACCTATCTTCTTACGTTATCGTTCCAACGAATTTAACACTAAACTGACCCAAAAGTTTAGAGACCTTGGTATAAACATTGTAGATGAGAGTGAACAACGTATAGATCTACAGACATTTGAAGTTGACGAGGTCACCCCGCTACATCAAGAGATCAACGCCAATGTTGAGAGCTTTTCGCAATCGCTCTTGCAAGTAGGTTTCGTCAAACAAAAGGTATATGAACTGATAAACTCAGGCATCAGTGCTGAAAAGATCGTAGTGGTCTTACCTGACGAGAGTTTTGCTGAACAGTTACGGCGTTTTGATAAAGAGAACAACTTTAACTTTGCGATGGGGATTCCGCTAGCTGAGAGTATCTTTGTAGAGAGTTTAGAAGCACTAATGCAGTACCTAGAAAATAGCAGTGTAGAGAACACCGCACGCATGAACCGTGTAGGTGGTGAATTACTTGAGGTTTTACAAAAGAGTTATAGAGCGTCGATAGCCTCGCTTGACTTTAGTGCGATGATGGAACCGTTTTTAGAGAAAGAACATGACATCGCAGTCATCGAGTTAGTAAAAGAAGAACTTTACTATTTTGAGAAGATCCTGCCTATCTTGGGCGAAGCACCTCTAAAGTCTGCGCTCCACCTCTTTACCAACCGTCTTAAAAGTAAAAGCATTGACGATGTGCGTGGTGGAAAGATCACGGTGATGGGTGTACTAGAGACACGGATGGTGGCTTATGAAGGTGTGATCGTGGTCAACTTTAATGAGGGTGTCGTTCCCCGTAAAAGTGAAAAGGATCTCTTTTTAAACTCGGCTACACGCCATAACGCTGGACTCCCTACCACCAAAGAGCGTGAAGACCTTCAAAAACTTTACTATCACTCACTCTTTGCACAGGCAAAAGTCGTTCATATCGCTTATGTAGGTTCTACTGACTCTGTTCCCTCGCGTTTTTTGACCCAGTTAGGGCTTGAGGTGAGTGGTGAACAACACGATGCACTCTATGCTCCGATCGTCATGCCTTTAGCCTCGTATGAAAAAAAAGAGAGTGTTGGCATCGAAGGTGAGTATGACTTTACAAAACGTTCGCTCTCCGCAACAGGTATAAAAGCATTTTTAACCTGTAAACGCAAGTTCTATTACAAGTACATCGAGGGCATACGCAACCATGACATACCCCAAGATATGCCGCAAGAACATGAGATCGGTAATGCGCTCCATAAAGCCTTACAGGTAGTCTATGAAGAACAATCTTTCTTTAGTGATATCAACACACTACGCAAGGCAGTAGAGAAGGCCTTAAGAGAGAGTGGTGGACGAAGTGTTTTAGACAAATACCTGCATAAACTGTGGATGCAGCGACTTACACCGTTTTTTGAGAACGAGATCAAGCGTTTTGCAGAGGTGCGTGTGGAAGCATGTGAAAAGAAGCTAGAGCGAGAAGTACGGGGTATAAAGCTTTATGGCGAGATAGACCGCATTGACACAACCCTTGAGGGATTAGAGGTGTTAGACTATAAAAGTGGTAAGTACAACACCTACACCCTGCGAACCTTAGACAATGCCACCGACTTTCAACTGGAATTCTACTACCTGTTGGCAAGCACTTTGGGCGAAGTAACAAACTGTGGTTTTTATGACCTTAACAAGGGTAAGATAGTGTATGAACCTATTTTGCAGGAGAAACTGGAAAAACTGTATGTGATTTTAGATGAATTGCGAGAAACGAAACATTTTGATTTTGAGATGACAGAGAAACTCAGTGATTGTAGCTATTGTGAATACGCTTATCTTTGCGAAAGGGGGCTGTAATGAGTGAGTTTATCCCTTTTCATGCCTATGAGGCAAGTGCTGGTGCGGGTAAGACCTTCTCCCTCGTTGTGCGTTACCTTTCACTTCTGTTTATGGGCGAAGAGGGTGACAAGATCCTAGCTCTTACCTTTACCAACAAAGCCGCCAATGAGATGCAAGAGCGTATTATTGAAACGCTAATTGGTTTTGAAGATCGAGACGAACGTTTTGAAGTAGCACGCGTAACCGGTATAGAAGTTGAGACACTCATGGGGCTTCGTCAAGAGGTCTTAGCGAAGTTTTTAAAGTCAGATGCCAAGGTAATGACCATCGACAAGTTCTTTGCCAAGATCTTACGGAAGTTTTCACTCCATGCGGGCTTGATGCCAAACTTCTCTACCTTCGCTTCGCAACATGAGCTAAAGGTCTTAGCACGCTTTTTGACGCTGGCCAATGTTCAAGGTAAAGAGCGTGACCTGATCGCGCTTTCAACCATGGCTTCCAAACGTCTCTCAGATATCTTCTCCTTGCTTAATGAACTCTATGGAAAACGTAAAGAGCTTCAAAATAGAGTCTTTGAAAAGCGTGATTACCTTGCCTTGGAAAATGAGATCATGCAGACCTTTAGTGCATTACAAACTATGGTCATGGCCTCTAAGATGTCAGATGGTGCTAAAAAGACTATGAACTGTGAAGACGTAGAGGAGATCCTCTCTAAAGCGTGGATAGAGAAAGAGACGCTTGAGTATTGGCAGTATAAAAAAGGGTACGTCTCAGAGATGGATGAGTACCTGCACACCATACAGATGTTGATCCCTAACTACATGCAAGCCAAAGAGGCGCACTTTTTTCACGCACTCTTTGGGCTTTTAGACATCCATGAAGAGGCGAAGTTGCAGGTTGCAAAAGATGAGAGTGAACTCTCCTTTGATGACATCACCAACTTAGTCTATATGCTCTTAAAAGAGCGTGTGGACAGTGAGTTTCTCTACTTCCGTTTGGATGCTAAGATAGCGCACGTTCTGCTTGATGAGTTTCAAGACACCTCAGTCGTGCAGTTTGAGATCTTAAAACCGATCATCGACGAGATCGCGGCGGGTAAAGGCTTAAGTGAACGTAATTCGCTATTTATTGTAGGGGATGTCAAACAGTCCATCTACCGTTTTCGTGGAGGAACCAAAGAGCTCTTTTACCATGTGACAGACAAATATGGTGTAACCGTAGACAACCTCTTGACCAACTACCGAAGTGACGCCAATGTCGTGAACTTCGTGAACAAGGTATTTGACGAAAAGATCAAAAACTACAAACCACAACTGGTATGTCCAAAAGCAGGCGAAGGCTATGTTGAGGTTATTAATAGCGAGGAAGTATTAGAGGCGATGGCGGAGAAGGTGTTAGCGCTGATCGAAAAGGGTGAGGTGGCAGATAATATCGCGATTTTAACACAGACGAACAAAGATGGCACAGCAGTAGAGTCACTCTTACGCCAGTCAGGGATAGATGTGGTGACTGAGACCACCTCACTGCTTATCAACCAAAAAAACATCCGCGCACTGATAGAGTTTTTGAAGTACTCCTATTTTGAAGAGAAGATTTATGCGCGTAACTTTTTTGCCCTCTTATCACTCGAAGTGGGGGAGTTGCAGCGATGTAACATCAACAGCAAGGACTTAGCATCAGAGCTTATAAAAGTCATTGAGCAATATCAGCTTTTTGATGGTGATCTTAATGTATTGCTCTTTTTGCAACTACTCAGTAACTACAGTGACATTGAACAGTTCTTGTTTGAGTATGAGCGTATGGACGCTACGGCGGCGCAAGCAGACCTTCATGGGGTTCGGGTCTTAACGGTGCATAAGTCTAAAGGTCTTGAGTTTGAAAATGTCATTGTCATTGATAGACTTGGTAAGAAAAAAGCAGACAGCAGTACCATCATCTACCAATATGACGGCATTACCCTCCAAAACATCTTTTTACGGATGCAAAAACGCAGTAGTTTTGACTTAGCCTACGCCAATGCCATTGAAGCAGAAGAGCGTTTAAGCCATGAAGATAGCATGCACGCGCTCTATGTGGCTTTTACCCGTGCACAAACAAGACTCTATGTTATACAGAAACCAAACGATTCCAAGTTTGAGACCTTAGCACTTGAAGCAAAGACTTGGGGTGAAGAGAAAGTTGTAAGAGAATCTGTAGTAGCTAAGGAAGCACCAACTTCTTTGGTGTATGAAGCCTATAACTATGGTGAACAGAGTGAGATCATCAAAGAAGAGGGTAGCGAAGAGAGCGACCAACATGCCATAGAGTTTGGTTTGGCCATACACTACGCTTTAGAGATGATGGTCGCCTTTGATGAGGCTTCCATCGATGAGGCGATCAGTGTAAGTATGAATCGCTATGGCGCTTACTTGGATGCGGTGGATTTTGCGAGCATAAAAAAACGGATGGTGCATCTTGTGAATGATGGGACATTTAAAGCCTTGAGTAGCGGTCTTGTGAGCAGAGAGCGAGCCATAAGTTATAAGGGTGAACTGCGTTATATTGATTTGCTTGTAGAACAAGATGATTGCTGGGTCATTATGGACTATAAGTCAGCTAAAGGACATGAAGAGCAATACAACAAGCAGGTTGGTTTTTATAAACAGGCGGTTGCCTCTATTACAGAGCGTAGTGTGCGAGGGTACTTGGTCTATCTTTTGGAAGAGGGCTGTGAGATCGTAGAAGTATAACAGCGACTTCGTCTTGAAAGTGATATAATTCGGCTATGATAATCAGAAAACAATTTAAATTTGAAAATGCCCATATTGTTCGTGGGTGTAGTTCCGAACGTTGCAGAGCCTCGCTACACGGACACTCATACATCATTGAGATACTTTTTGAGTCTAATTTTTTAGACAATGGACAGATGGTCTATGACTTTGGTCTGATGAAGCAGAACATGAAAGATCTTATTGACAGTTTTGATCATGCCATCACGCTTTGGGATGGTGATGATGAGGCGTACATCGCTGACATGAAAAAGCACTCCGATCGTTGGGTACAACTTCCGGTTTCTCCTTCTGCGGAACAGTTCTCGCGCGTCATCTTTGTTATGATCAATGAACTTCTGAAGCTGACTTCGATGGTCAACGGCGAAAAGCAAGTCAAGCTCAACAGTGTCATTGTGCATGAAACAGCGACGGGGTATGCTCAGGGGTTTGAAGAGGATGCTTATTCGGAATTAATGGGTGTTATTGATCTTGAGAAGATTGTTTTTAGTGATGTTGTTAAGAGTGATTG
>JAJRVE010000131.1 GCA_024277445.1 Campylobacterales bacterium | reverse complement strand
TGAATGGTGAATGGTGAATGGTGAATGGTGAATGGTGAATGGTGAATGGTGAATGGTGAATGGTGAATGGTGAATGGTGAATGGTGAAAAGATGACCCAGTTCATCTTAGGTATGTCTTAAAGTCCAAAATGTTGTATCACGTGGATCTACCCGAGGGCATTCCCTTTGGTCCCTGCCTTCGCAGGAATGACGGACAATACAAACTGCATGAAAGTTGGTAAACACAACGACGGCGAAGCTCGTCGAAAAAGTTACCACCCAAAAAAAATTCCCGTCATGAAAAGTTTCAGATGTGGTGTGAGTTGTGCTGAAGCGATCCCGCAGGCGTACGTTGGTACGTCAAGTGGTGAACTGAAGTGCAAATCGCGCCGCAGCTGGAACTTTTTAATCGATGAAAGTTACTGTGTCTGTTAACTTTACTCGTTTTGGCTGATAACTATTGATTCGCGCACTCTTATCCTCATACCCGACAACCACACTATAAAGCAGTGAGAAGTCATCAGGAACGCCCATAACTTTAGAGATGATCTTACCATACTCAGTAGTTGAGCCTTGAGGAACAGTAGCAAGACCATAACCTTCAGCCGCCAACATAAGGTTTTGCATGTAAGCACCACAGTCAATGAGTGGACCTTGTGCGCCATTAATAAGTTCACTATTAATATAGACAAAAAAGACATTTTGTGCACCGAACCAACGGTAGTTGTCAAACCACATCTTTTGGCGTGTAGCATCATCGTGACGGTCAACTTCCATCAACTTATAAAGCCCTGCTCCCGTAAGGATACGACGTTTTTTGTATGGGTTGATCCAGTTGAGTGGATAGTACTGGATATGTTGATCAACATCACCACCCGCTTCAATATGCTTGATGATTTCATCACCGATATTAGTAAGAAGTTCTTGGTTAGAGACAGAGTACACAGTCCATGGCTGCATGTTAGCACCACTTGGCGTCATTGCCGCAGCTTCTAAGATCTTCTCAATAATCTCTTGAGGAACCTTTTTGTCTAGAAACTTGCGTTTAGAAGCACGCCCTTTGATAGCGTCGATTACATTCATGATTTCCATATGTCTTAACTCCGTCTTATAATTAAGGGCATCTCTAAAAACCCTAGTTATCCTCAGCACTAGAGAGGAGTTCACAATCAAGGCAACCTTTTGAAGCCCTAGTCATAGCTAAGGCGAGAAAGGGCAACGCCGAGTGTGGATTCCTCTCTAGTGCCCGCAGGGAGGGATAAAAAGAGCGATCTCGCAAAGAATTTTCTATCCCCATAGCTATGGCTATGCTTCAAGAAAAGTTCTTCACGATCTCATCTCTTTTTCTTCCCTCTGAGAATGACTAGGGTTTTTAGAGGTGTCCTTCGCATGTATTTTACACAAAGGTGACTTAGATAAGGGTAACGCTGAGCCCCTAGCCTAAGATATTATAGTATTAACTTTTATAACTGCTTTTAAATGCATATACCGGATAAAGAGAGCTTTTTGACCCTCTCATGTATTTTCATACTTTAGACTGCTAAACCATTTTTAAACTAAGGTCGTCATAGATTGGTTAGGATATTCGTTATACAAAGTATATGAGATATTAATATTAACAACCTCTTTTTTCGTTCCAATACACGTTTTACGTGGGAATACATACCAAGTCCTCAATCTGATAATCTCTTTTATGTCGATAGGATTAGTCAGCTTACTTCTATAAACATCAATCGCATACGGCGGATAAAAAATGGTGACGGGACATCAATATTAACTTTGGAAAAAGAAAGTGTATCAAAAGTGAATCAAAACAGTATCTCAATTACTGATGCTGTCCATAGTATGTTTTCTGTTGCTTTTTCAAATAGCTTACATTAGATAGATCAAAGTTGGTACTATAAATGGTACCGAAAAATAATGTCAACCTCTATCTAGCAACTTTTCCAAAAGCGCAATATACTTGTCAGACTCATCAAGGTCATCGTGAATAATAGAGTATCTACCTTCAACAGCATAATCACTCAATTCAACAAAGATATCAATATCTCTGTTAAGTGAAATATCATGCTTAACGCATATGTTAATTAACTGCTCAATATCATGACTTTTTGGAAAGTCTATCATCTCTTTTGAAAGTATTGCTTTCAAGTACTTTTCAGCACTCTGCTGTAGTTCAAAATAAATTTTTTCTATGTCGATCTCGATTGTATCTTCATTAAACGCTTTTAGAAGGCATTTGGCACTGTTAAGATCAACAATAGCTTTATAGGTAAACATCTCATAACTGTTTGATATCTTACTTTTATCCATAAAGAAGTTCACCTTTATGGCGCGCATCATACAATGCTGTATTAATCCAGTTTTTATCGCTATGTGCTAAAAAGTATGCTTCGTCTTCTACTAAAATATCTTTAGCAATATCAATATCTTTCAAAGCTTTTCTGATCTTTGATTTTTCTTTGATCTTGGACTCAATGTTATTACTAATAACGCAGATATCCAAATCACTTTCTTCTGTTGGCGTACCATAAATGTAACTGCCAAAAAGTATGATTTTAAGAGGGTTCAGGGGCTTGAGTTTTTCAACAATTTCAATTTTAACTTTTTCTATATCTAACATTTGTCCATGCCCCCTATTCTTAATATAGAGTTATTATACACTATTTAGGTATTAAACTATTTGCACACTACTTTTGCACAAACATTAGCTGCATACGACGGATAAAGAGAACACCCAATGCAAGTGCTAACACTTTAAAGTCGATCTCACTACCCATATGAAGAGCATCAAAGGCATCACTCTGTGTAGCTTCAGCGCCCAATGCTTGCATCGCTAAGATCTTAGGTGTGTAAATAGCACTAAACATCATCGCACTTGCGATGACAAAAAAAGCACTGATCATTGCCCAGTTGTCACGGCGACCATGTTTGTACTCATTGGCTTCGAAAATAAACACAACAAAAGCCATAAAGGAGATGAAGTAGCTGAAACGACGGAAGATCTCTGCCATTAAAACACCCTCATTATAGTGGTCTAACATGGTTCCGACCAAATAGCTGTCTGAATGGAAGATCGTTGCTGTTACGAAGATACCAAGGGTAAGTACTGCGCCTAATGTCATTGCTACTAATAAAAGGTAGATACTGATGGTCCACTGTTTTGTTGTCATGTTTTTCCTTTAATTGGTGGAGTGAAAGGGTTTTAGCTTTGCCCTACTTATATTTTAATACAAAGCCTCGGTCGTGTCCGGCTAGGTCTTTGTAAAACTTTAATCTCTCATAGTTACCATTGAGATAGTTCTCAACTTTTGGCTTTTGGTCATACCCCATCTCACACGCGAAGTATGGGATCTCTCTCGCTTGGACCGCATCAAGAAGTCTTTGTATGATCTCATCACCTATCTTACCGCCAAAAAGCGCCAAGTCAGGTTCGTAGTCAAGGTTGCTCTCTAAAGGTTCATCCTCTGCGATATAAGGTGGATTTGAAACTAAAATATCAATCTTCTCATCTATGGGTTCCAATAGATCACCTAAACGCAGTTCTATACGTTCACTCAAGCCAAAATCTTCGATGTTCTTTCTAGCTACTTTTAGGGCATCAGGGCTGATATCTACCGCTATAATCTTCGCCTTTGGCAGATGTTGTGCTAAGAGCGTTGAGATAATCCCGCTCCCAACACCGACTTCAACTATAGTGAGTTCCTTATCTTTATCGGCGATCAACAACACCTCATCAATAAGCAGTTCAGTTTCAGGACGGGGTATCAAAGCACCCTGCTCTATGTGAAACTCCTGCGAATAGAAGCTGACACGGTTAGTGATGTACTCTAATGGCTCATTGGCTCGACGACGAGTCACCCACAAAGCAAGTTTTTCACTCTCTTCAACAAGATCATTTTCGTGTGTCATCAACCACAGTTCATCTTTTTGCAAGAGCGCCATAACAAGTAGTTGTGCCTCGCGTCGTGGACGTTCAACCACACCACTTAAGCTTGTCGTGATCTCTGCTAACCACGCATTAACCGTTAGTCTATCGATGGGGCTACCTCTTGTAGCGCTGTGTCGCTCTCAGCGTGGATGTCAAAACCCAACTCTTTAAGACGCTCTAGCACCGGTGGATGGGTGTAGTAAAAAAAGATATAAAGCGGATGAGAAAGGGGAAAACTCTTGTTTTCGCTCACCAACTTTTTAAGCGCTTCACTCAAAAAGAACTTACCACCCAAGTCTGCACCCGTCTGGTCTGCAGCGTACTCATTGTGACGACTGACTATCCCCATGATCGGCATCATCACAAAACTAAGCAGTGGCATGACCAGCATAAAGAGTATCATCATGTTTGCTGGGCTTTTTTGAACACCGAGCTCCATATAGAGCGTGTCAGGTAGGTTTCCAAAGAGTGCGAACATGGCAAAGAGCATCCCACCCATTAGGGCAATGTTTTTATAGATATCGCCATGTTGAAAATGTCCTAGTTCGTGCCCAAGTACGGCAAGTAGCTCATTGGGTGTTAATTTTTCTAAGAGAGTGTCAAACAGCACGACACGTTTTGTCTTACCCAGACCGCCAAAATAAGCATTGAGACGAGCGTCACGCTTTGATGCATCGGAGATAAAAACACCTGAGCTTTGAAAGCCAGTCTCATCCATAAGACGCGTGATCTGTTTGTTAAGTTCTTCATCTTCGAGTGGTGTTAATTTGTCAAAAAAGAGTGCTCTCAATGTTGGAAAGAACATGTTTAAAAGAGCAATAACACTAAAGATAAAGGCAAAACTCCACAACCACCACAGTGATGGAGAGACGGTAATAAAGTAGATACCCCAAACAATAAGCGCACCAAACACGATAGTCAACAAGGTAGAGATAACAGTGTCTTTAATGTACTGCTTCACACTTGAGCGGTTAAAACCAAACTTTGCATCGAGTATAAACTTCTCATAATACTCAACCGGAAAAGAAATAAGACCATTAATCAAAATAAATGCCAATACTGCTAGTATCGTAGAGATTACAGGATCGTACACCAAAAAGGTCTCTTCTATCCACCCTATACCAAAACGCATCCATGCTAAAAACAAGATGAAGTCAAGTAGTGTTGAGAACATAGAGAGTTTCTCTTTAGCCGCAGCGTAATTACCCGCCTTTAAAAACTCAGCAGCACCCATAAGCACGGCACTCTGACGTTTTGCTTGGTTGACATAACCGATCTGCATCACACTCACATAGATTCGAATGAGAACATAAAAAGTGTAGATACCTATAATTGTTGTTACCATGTTTGACCTTTGGGCAATAGTGCCTTAAAAAATTTGCGATATTGTAGCATTATTGCCAGTAGAAAAATTAACGTGTAACACCCATCCCTTTTTGAACAGCAGGAACCTCAGTAATTCTGTCATCTATCATAATAGTGTCACTTGGAACAAAGTAAATTCTAGCTGCTAAATAGATAGCGCCAATGATCAATCCAGCGATAACAACCGCCCAAACAATACGCTTCTTTTCACCTTGTAAAGTATTATAGTCACCCATATCTTGTAATCTTGGTTCACTCATAGTTAACTCCTATTTTTTAATTTATAGAAGAGTACCTATACATTTTATTATATGTAGTAAACAGAACAAGCTAACCTGACGACTTAAGTTTACTTTTTAGATAGTTTTATCGTCAGACTGTTGTTTACACAACTTTGATTATAATACCGTCATGAATGAATTTATCCCTGAGATAGACCCTACACCCACTTTTAGAAGTAATTGGTGCCAATGGATGGTAAAAATCGTTGCCTTTAAACTTACCTACATGCCTATTATCTTGACCTTACTTGTGGTCTATGTTGTTGACTATTTTTACGCTATTGCCACCTTGCTTATAAGCTACCTCATAACGGGAATAGTGCGCTCATATATGCGCAACAATTCCATCCCTAAAAAACAACAAGAGTACAGTTACAACGACAATGCCATTGCCGCTTGGTACTTGTACCGAACCTACTGTTTTGGAGACCAAAGGTAAGCATGACCTTAACAACCATTACAGACCCACAAGAACCTGCCCTTACTATCTACCGACAACTACGGGACAAGGCATTTAGCGAAGACAATAGTTTTATTGCCGATAGCCCAAAAGTTGTAAACGTCTTGTTGGAGAGTAAAATTAAAGTGATCAGTCTTCTGGCTACGCAGGCCTATTATGACGAATTTGAATCTCTTCTCGCACATAAAGACATTAAACACCTATATGTTGCCACGAAACAGGTGATGGAGAGCATCGTCGGGCATAAAGTCCATCACAACTGCATGTTACATGGTATTCGACCAAACGAGCACACGCTAGAAGAGCTCGATGAACAGATCATTATGCTTGATGAGATCTCTTCTACT